>JBHAFN010000110.1:0-2553 GCA_041856105.1 Bacillota bacterium | reverse complement strand
GTAAGCTCTTCTTTAAGGAACTTACTTGTGAATCTTCAAAGTTTATAACTTGTATCTATATAAATTTTATTAATCAGTTTACTATAATAGTTCGTATAAAAATGAAGATTATCAATTATTATTGTTTAATCTGACGATTAAACTGCTATCCTTCCAGGTTCCATCACTTTAACCTCCTAAGATTTGGCTATCTTTGTACCCAAATTATGGCACATAAATTTAAAAATGTAAGCCCTAACTTTTTTTAAAAAATATAGTATAATTATATTTAGGGGATAAAAATATTTCTTTATCAGTGAGCTTTATTAATCTAAATTATTTATCTTTCTTAAGTACTGCTTTCTTTCCAAATTAGTTAAATATTTTTTTCTTAATCTGATGTCCGTAGGAGTTATTTCCACCAATTCATCATCGTTAATAAATTCAATAGCTTCTTCCATACTCATAATCTTAGGCGGAACAAGCTTCATGGCTTCATCGTTTCCCGTTGACCTGATAGCGGTCATTTTTTTATTTTTGATGGGGTTTACTTCCATATCCGTATTTCTGGAAGACATTCCGATTATCATACCTTCATAAACGGGAGTTTGCGGTCCGATAAACAACTGCCCTCTTTCCTGGATGTTCCATAACGCATAAGTCATAGCCGTTCCCGCCTCAGTAGAAATTAATGCGCCGTTTTCCCTTTGGGATATTTCCCCCTTATAAGGTTCATAACCATGTAATCTTCTAACCATCGTCCCTTCGCCATGGGTATCGTTAATAAACTCGCTGCGATAACCCAACAAACCTCTGGTAGGTACCAGATATTCAATTCTGGAATATGTTCCTTCATCAACAATATCGACCATTAATCCTTTTCTTAAATTGAGTTTGGCGATAACTGAACCGGAATATTCACTTGGAACGCTGCATACCACTTCTTCTACAGGCTCAAAAAGTTCTCCTTTAATACGATGAAAGATAACTTCCGGTTTGCTTACCGCAATTTCATAACCTTCTCTGCGCATGTTTTCCAAAAGAACGGTTAAATGCAGTTCTCCTCTGCCGGACACTTTAAAACAGTCCGTCGTATCGGTTTCTTCAACTTTTAAGCCGACATTGACTTCCAATTCTTTCTCAAGTCTTTCTTTAATGTTGCGGCTGGTAATATACTTTCCCGATTTACCGGCGAAAGGTGAAGAATTAACCATAAAGTTCATGGATAAAGTAGGTTCCTCAATTACAATCATCGGCATTGGATTAGGTATTTCTCCGTCGTTAACGGTATCTCCGATTGATATATCGGGAATACCGGAAATCATTACAATTTCTCCGCATTGAGCTTCTTCTACGGCAACCTTACTTAATCCTTTATAAATAAATACTTGGTTTACCTTCGCCTTTTTATTTTTTTGATCAGGATCGCAGACAATATATTGTCTGCCTTCTTTTAAAGTTCCCGAATATATTCTTCCGATACCCAATCTTCCGATGTATTCATCATATGCCAATGCGGAAATTTGTAATTGCAAAGGTTCTGTTCTTAAATCGGGATAAGCCTTGGTATTACTTAAAATTGTTTCAAATAGAGGTTTTATATCGTTGTTGGTATCATCAGGTTTATATCTGACAATTCCTTCTCTGGCTATACCGTATAATATCGGAAAGTCAAGTTGTTCATCCGTCGCCTTTAAATCCAAAAACAGATCATAAACTTCATCAACGACTTCATCAGCTCTTTGATCTTTCTTATCAATCTTGTTTATTAATAAAATGGGCTTCAATCCGATTTCCAGCGATTTCTGTAAAACAAATCTTGTTTGCGGCATAGGACCTTCACTGGAATCAACCAGCAAAATAACCGTATCTACAGTTTTAATAATTCTTTCCACTTCACTGGAAAAATCCGCATGTCCCGGAGTATCCACAATATTAATTTTATAGTCTTTATATGTTACCGAGCAATTTTTAGAATAGATGGTAATTCCTCTTTCTCTTTCCAAATCATTGCTGTCCATTACGCATTCAATCAAAGTTTCGTTTTCTTTAAACACATGACTTTGAGAAAGAAAGGCATCAACCAAAGTAGATTTACCGGCATCTACATGGGCAATCACGGCAATGTTGATGATTTTTTGATAATCCATGACATTCCTCCTTACAACCTAATGATTATATACCATAATTTATAAAGTTTACAATAAAAGACTAAGTCAATTACCCTTTTCAATAATTTTCTTAATTAATAAAGTCAGTAAAATTGTAATTGTAAGAAAGGCAATTATTTTGAACTTGTTTTCAAGCATGAACCAACAAATATTGGTAAGAATATAGGCAAAAAATTGTCTGTCTATTTTTTGAGAAGGATAAAGATTTGTTTCATAAATTAAATTATCATCTTCAAAAATCCTTAAAAATCCGATACTTTCATCAGGACTTATCGGAGCGTTTAAAGCTTCTTCCGTCTGCATTTCAATATTGATATCGGCATTATTCTTAATAATCCTTACAATATCTTCCTGTGCATAAATCTTAATCTTGTTATTAAAGAAATTATAGTTTACAGGTAAT
>JBHAFN010000109.1:0-2904 GCA_041856105.1 Bacillota bacterium | reverse complement strand
TGTAATGGACATAAGCAATAACTCCTTTCTTTTATTTGTGATGATTTAATTGTACAGGATATTATCTGCTTATGTCCTTTTTTATTTAAAAAATTAAAAAGGTGTCAGCTTTCACCAACACCAGAATTTATAGAACCTATTAAGCTTAGTCGATTGATTAAGCTTTTTTTATGGCTTGCCATGCTTCTATTAAATCCTCCAGCTTATAGCCGGCATTGGCCGAACTTGTGGAGGGCAAGGGGATGGCCGGTAAACTTATTTTGTCCTTTAAATATTTATTGTATAGATTAAAGGCTTTATTGCCGTTTAAGAATATTTTATTTATGGAAGTTTTTTTAATAATTTTTAAAATGTCATTAATTTCCACATTGGTGATACTGCTGTCGGCGGAGCCTTTTATGTCACATGCTTTTATTACATCCCATAAGGCGAGATTGTGTTTTAGGATAAATTTTTGTTTGGCTATGATATCTTCGGGAACTTTCTCATTATATAAAGCGGCTAAAACTTTCCAGAAGCGATTTTGCGGATTAAGGTAATAGTAACCGTATTTTCGGGATTTGACGGAAGGAAAAGAACCTAAGATTAAAATCTTGGAATTTTGATCGTATGTAGGTTTTAAAGGATGAATAATCATAAATATATATTACATTATTAAATCGTAAAAAAATATTAATTATCGCTTAATAAAAAAACTGAAAGCTATTCAGTTTCATAAGGCCATGAGTTAATTCCTCCAAAATCATAAATATTCGTATAGCCCAGTTTGACTAATAATCGGGCGGCTTGATTACTTCTGTTGCCGCTTCGGCAGTAAATCAAAACGGTTTGATTTTTGTCGGGTACAACCGTTTCTATAGTACTTTCCAATGTCGCAAGCTCCAAGTTAATCGCATCGGGAATATGTAATGTGTTATATTCCTCAGATGTTCTCACATCCAAGATAACTATATCTTTATTTTCTTGAATCATCTCGTATGCCGTTTTCGCATCTATTACCGTAAAAGTATTTTCCTTACTTGCGCATCCGCCTAATATAAGTGTCAATATTAAAAAGATTATTTTCATGAATTATCCTCCAAATCTATAATACTTAAGGTGGTGATAATTAGCTATGATTTTGCTTTAAGATTGAGGTAATGTGATAAAGATAGTATAATTTTGGCGAGGTAAAGTGATGGATAAGATTATTATTAAAGGTGCAAAAGAAAACAATTTAAAAAATATTGATTTGGAAATACCTAGAAATAAATTGGTTATAATGACCGGGGTTAGCGGTTCCGGGAAAACTTCCCTTGCGTTTGATACCATCTATGCGGAGGGACAAAGAAGATATGTGGAGTCATTAAGTGCCTATGCAAGGCAGTTTTTAGGGGGAGTGGAAAAACCTGACGTGGAATTGATTGAAGGATTAAGTCCTTCTATTTCCATTGATCAAAAAACCACCTCCGCCAATCCTCGCAGTACGGTCGGAACGGTTACGGAAATATATGATTATTTGAGACTTTTATATGCAAGAATCGGAGTTCCATATTGTCCGCATCATCACATTCCCATTACCGCACAAACCATTTCCGAAATGCTGGATAGAGTAATGGAATTACCGGATAAGACTCGACTGGAAATTATGGGGCCGATTGTGAAGGATAAAAAAGGTACTCATAAAGACCTCATTAACAAATTGATAAAAGATGGCTATATACGGGCAAGAATCGATCATGAAGTGAAGATTTTGGAAGAAGTTGACGATTTGGATAAAAACAAAAAACATAATATTGATGTTATTGTAGACAGAGTTATGAAGAGTGACGGTTCTCGAAGCAGATTACATGATTCTTTGGAAACCGCTTTAAAGCTTGGAGATGGAAATGCCATCGTCTTGGCAAACGGTGAAGAGCTGTTATTTTCCAATAATTATGCGTGCCCTGTATGCGGATTTTCAGTGCCGAACTTGGAACCGAGATTGTTTTCCTTTAATGCTCCGTTAGGGGCTTGTGATACTTGTAAAGGGTTGGGGATGACTTTGGAGGTGGATGTGGATATTTTAATTCCCGACAATACAAAAACCATTCTTGAAGGCGGTATTAAATATTATAAAAATATCGTAAATACCGAAAATATAGAATGGCAAACTTTTAAAACTTTACTTAATTATTATAAGATCGATTTAAAAAAGCCTTTAAAAGATTTTACAAAGAAGGAAATGGATATAATTTTAAACGGCTCCAAGGAACCGATTAAATATTCCATAACCAGTTCAAGCGGTAATAAATTCAGTAGAAACGATTATATTGAAGGGGTTAAGACTTTAATTGAAAGAAGGTTTATGGAAACTTCCAGCTCAATGAGTAAAGAATGGTATCAATCTTTTATGATGGAAAGCACCTGTCATATGTGTCAAGGACAAAGGCTTAATGAACAGGCGCTCAGTGTTAAGGTGGGCGGTTTGAATATCTATGAATTTACCACCATGTCCATCAAGGAAGCTTATAGCTGGATTAATCAATTAATCCTTTCCAAAACCGATCAAATGATTGCCGAGCTTGTTTTAAAGGAAATAAAAAATCGATTGAAATTTTTAAAGGATGTCGGTTTGGATTATTTAACTTTAAACAGATTAGCCGGTACTTTAAGCGGAGGAGAGGCTCAAAGAATCAGATTGGCAACTCAAATAGGCTCAAGTCTGACAGGTGTATTATATGTTTTGGACGAACCTAGTATCGGTTTACATCAAAGGGATAATTTTAAGCTTATTCAAACTTTGAAAAACATGCGGGATTTAGGTAACAGTGTTTTAGTGGTTGAACATGATGAAGAAACCATGTTGGAATCTGATTTTATCGTTGATATCGGTCCCGGGGCAGGTGAGCACGGAGGAGAAGTCGTGGCTATCGGAACTCCTGA
>JBHAFN010000108.1:0-5565 GCA_041856105.1 Bacillota bacterium | reverse complement strand
GTGTTGGTAGCGGCTTTCTCTGTTTTAGGGATTGTATTTATGTATTTAATACCTATGCCTTTCTTATTTACACCATACACGATTTTAATTTCGCCTGTTGGGCAAAGTTTGTTTATGGCATTGCCGTTTATATTGGCAGGAGCTAAAGTTCAAAAGAAATGGGCAATATTAATTTATTGTGTAATATGGGGTTTAGGTGGAATAATGCCTTATTATATCGGTATGATGTTTGTTGCGGGATTGATTGCTGAATTTATATTATCAAAAACAAAAAATAAATTTAATGGACTAAGCTTATCTTTTGTGGTCGCAATGCTTTGTCATTATATAGGAGGAACCGTAATTCCTTATATTATCACACACGAGCAACAGCTTGAGATGATTAAACAAATGTATGGATATGATTATGCGATGAAAATGCAAAGCTTAAAAACCGTACCGATGATGATTGGGATTTCCGTAGGAATTATTATTGTTTCGCTTATCGGGACTTATATTGCGAAAAAATTTTGTAAAAAACATTTTTAAGTACTGAGGAGACAACAATGATTGAATTAAAGCATGTAACAAAAAAATATAAAAAACTCCTTGCTCTAATTGATTTTTCATATATTTTTACAAACGGAAATGCTTATGGAATACTTGGAATTAACGGGGCGGGGAAAAGTACTCTCATTAATTGCATTACAAAAAACATATCTTTTCAGGGAGAATTAAATTACATAGATTTAAATATATGGGATATAGGTTATGTTCCTCAAGAACTTGCCATATATCCTGAACTTTCGGTGATGGATAATATGTTGTTTTTTGCGTCGGTGTATAAAATGAATGAAAAAGAAGCAAAGGATAGAAGCCTGAAATTGATCGAAAAGGTCGGTTTAAATGAAAAAACATTTGTGAAGGCAAGTAATTTATCCGGAGGAATGAAAAGAAAGCTAAATTTAATAACAGGGCTTATTCATAATCCGAAGCTCTTAATTTGTGATGAGGTTTGTGTAGGCATTGATCCGATTTCAAGAAGGGAGATATTGGAATATCTTCAGGAATTAAAAAATAACGGATTAAATATCATATACACCTCTCATTATTTAGATGAAGTGGAATACTTATGCGATAAGATTATCTTTTTGGATAAGGGGAAACTTATTTTAGAGGGCAAAACACAGATGCTCATAGAAAATATAACTGATGATCAAAATAAAAAATCGGATTTGTCTGATGTATTTATGAAGGTTTTACGCAAGGACGGTGAATAATATGATAAGAAAAGAAATAAAGGGAATGGTTAGAAATCCCGTATATTTCATTATTATGATATTGCCGATTATTCTTACTTTTATTATGAGCGAAGGCACACAAAACTACTTATCCCAACATAAACAAATATCCGAGGCGGTAAATACCGCTAAAGAAATTATCATATATCAAGGAATATTATTGAATTCAAAAGTACAGTTTGCTGTAAGTGAATTGAATTTTATGCTTATGATGTATGCAATTTTGGCGGGGTTAACCGTTTTTGAAGAAATAAAACTTCATATTTGGGACAGGATTGTGAATAAAAACGAATTTATTTTGATAAAATACTTAACTCACTACGGTTTTTCCGTATTTATGATTATTTTTAATATGGCTTGTTTTTGGGTGTTATTTGATATTAAAATGCCGATCGAGTCTATATTTATATTCTTAAGTGTTCCGATAATAAGTATCTTGTTGGGAATTTTTGTAGGAATCGTTGTTTTTGACAGAGCTATGCTGTCGAATACGATTTTAATGACTGTAATGATGATGGGTTATTTTGGCGGAGCATTGAGTTTGACATCGGTTTTGGCGAATACTAAATTCATGGATGTGTTGATGTATTTTTCACCTTTGACAATAGCTAATAAACTGATATTTAAAATCTTGCTTAATATCGATTTAGAAGGTTATCTGTTAATTTGGACAGGGTTAGTTATTTTAATTGCAGGAACATTTACTTACCTGATCAAAAGGAGGATAAAGTATGGGGCAATCATTTAAGTTCACTTTTAAAATTTTAAGAAACACTAAGGGATTTATTGTTTCAATGGTAATAATGCCTGTTTTAATGATTCTTCTTGTAAGCATCACATTAGCTTATTCAGATGTTCCTGTTGTTGGATACATCGGTGAAAAAGCGCCTAATTTATCCAACATAAAAATGATGAAGCTTGAAGAAAACGAAAAGGATTACTTTTTAGGTCTTTTACAGGGGACGTTGGTTATAAAAACCGACCGTAACGGAAATGTGGAAAAATATTATAGCAGTATATCCGACAATCCTTTAATTCAAATAATAGAAAACAGAAATAAAGACGATAAACCGTTTAATGAAAAACCGAAAATATCTTATTCTATCGGGATAATTTTATTTAAATTACTTACGGCGGGAAGTTTGCTTGCAACTGTATTAATTAACGAAAAGGGAAACGGAATAATTTTGCGAATTAAAAATTCAAAAACAAAAATAAGTGCATATGTTTTGGGTAAAAGTTTAGCTATTGTATCGATATATGAGCTGGCTAATTTGTTGATATTATTTTTTTATAAATTTGCCGGTTTTGATTTGGGTAAATCAAATATTATGCAATTGGGTATTATTTTTACCGTTACTCTTTTCATTTCTATAGGTTTGTATATGTTGTTATCGGCGATAATGAAGAACGAAGGATATATATGGATTGTATCTACGGGAATTATATTTCCTTTAGGTTTGTTTTCCGGAATTTTATTTCCGGTTGAATATATGGCATCATGGATGAAATTTGTTGCTTATATATCGCCGTTATACTATCTTCAAAAAGCGGTTATTGACGGAGCGATTGATATTGTTCCTGTTTTTTCGATGTTGATAATTTCACTGATATTGGCAATATGCGGGATAAGGTTGATAAGTAAACAAGAATAAGTGTAATGACAAATTAATATTGTGATAAAAAGTCATCAAATATGTTTCGGTATTATCCAAATAAACAGAATGATTTTTACATAAAGTTATAATCGTTTAATAAGAAACGACAGTATGATGCTTGATATTTTAATTGTTGATGACATAAGTGAAGATGCTAAAAATATATGAACTATGTAAAAGGTTTAATACATATGATTTTGAATTGCGTTTTTGATTATGAATTTAATTATCGTAATGTTTTATCTTTTTCAGGGTTATTAATTTTAATATAATTACATATTGTCAGTAAGATGAATGTTGTGGTAATAAAATTAAATTATTGATATAATTAATCGGCTAGAAAGTCAGGTATAATGTGAATAATCATTTAAAGAAAAGTTTTATATATATTTTTGGAGCGTTATTATTAGGTTTTGCGATCAGTTTAAGCTATAAGGTGGGTCTTGGCGGTGATCCGTTAGGCGTATTTTATGAAGGGTTATCCAAGTCGTTAAATATCAGTGTAACGATAGTCAGTGCGATATTATCTTCAATTTTAATTCTTATTGCTTTTGTCATTGATAAAAATCAAGTCAAAATAGGAACGATTTTTAGTGTCTTATTTTTATCCATGGGCATTAAATTGGGAGATACATTTATTCCGATATTTCATAATAATGCTTTGCGTTACGGTTTGGTGTTAATAATTTTGTTTTTATATGCTTTATCAATATCTTTGATGATTAAAGCCGACATAGGGAAAAGTGCCTATGATGCAATGATATTTTCTTTTAGCAATAAGTTTAAATTGAATTATCCTTTGATGAGGTTTATTATTGACGGAGCATTTTTAATTCTGGGTTTTACTCTTGGGGGAGTATTCCACATAGGGACAATAGTTTTATTGTTGCTTACGGGAGTTACCACGCAAAGACTGTTAGTTGGTCTGAAATTTTAATAAAGGTTGTAATTTGATAACCTCAACATTCATACTTCTTATTTTTTCCAGTTCTTCTTCATCCGCATTAATATCGGTTATTAAATAGTCAATTTGGTTGGTGGTGGAAGAAATAAAGGAATGCTTAACACCGACTTTGGTGTAATCGCAAAGAATAACTTTCAATCCGGAAGTTCTTTCCAGCATGGTTTCATTTATGGAGGTTTCCGACATTATGGCAGTAGTAATACCGTCCTTTGCCGTAATACCGCTACATCCTAAAAAGCATTTTGTTGCGGAAACCTTTTTTAGATTGTTTAAAGCGAAATCACCTACCATCGATTCTTTTGGCGTTCTCAATTCGCCGCCTGATAAAACAATTGTTACCAAAGGATCGTGCTTAATGTTTACGGCATTGGCATTATTGGTAATTATCGTAACTCTTTTATTGATAATATATTGAATGGTTAATAAGGCCGTAGAGCTTGTATTAACAAAAATGGTGTCTCCGTCTTGTACAAGCTGTGCCGCATATTTGGCGATGGCATGAATATATTTATCGTTACTTAAATAATCCGTTTCCAAGTCAACCATTTTCAAAACCAACTTGGCACCGCCGTGAGTTCTTACGATTGCCCCTTTATCTTCCCAATATTGTAAATCTCTTCTGATAGTAAGTTCGGAAACGTTAAATTCGTTAGCTAATGTGCTGACCTCTATTTCACCTAATTTTTGAATCAAAGCCATAATTTTTTTTCTTCTTTCATTTACTATTGCATAATTAACCTTCATATTACCGCCTCCTAAATTATATGAATATTATATGATTGATTTATTACAGTGTCGATAAATATCGCCATAATAAAAAAAATTTAATTGATATATGTGCCAAATAATCATAAAATCGCTAAAATAAACATAAAATTAATTGAATTAAAATAATAATATTTATATCATTTGATTAATCAGGATACCAATCAACGGCTTAATATATTAAAGGGAGATGAATAAAATGGAACTATTAAGCAATAATGTCATGTATGTAATAATGAATAAAATTATAGAAAATGTTTTTTGTTTCAAAGAATCATTAAAAAAGGATATTGTCTGTGTAAATTATTTAAAACTTGTTTTGATGTAAGATACTAATGAATGCATACAGGGATATATCCAGGCATAATTGGATAGATGCCAAGAAAATAATTAACACAAGTGAAGGAATTATTATTCCGATAGGTTCTATTGAGCAACACGGTTATCATTTGCCGATAAATACAGACTCATTGATTTGTGAAAGAATTTGTGAGGAGTTATGTAGAAGAAATGGAATGTATTTTTATCCCATAATAAATTATTCTCAGACATGGAGTTCTTCGGATTATGAAAGTACAATTCATATAAACGAAAGAAAAGTGGAGGATTACATTTTAGACATAATTGTATCCATATATAAATGTAATCCGAGAAAAGTAATAATTTATTCGTTCCATCAAGGAAATGGATCCGTAATAAAAAATGTTTTAAGAAAATGTTACGGAATATATCCGAACTTGTATTACATTAACACAGACAATTTATTAAGTAAGTGCAGCAGTATATTAAAATATCCGATTAATTCGAAAATATGGCACGCAAGTGAAATAGAAACATCTTTAATGTTATTTTTATATGACTCTTTGGTCCGTGTGGAAAACTATAAAAACTATGATAT
>JBHAFN010000107.1:0-2580 GCA_041856105.1 Bacillota bacterium | reverse complement strand
CACCAAATTATCTAAAATAACCTGTACTTTAAATAAAGGGTTGTTGCTGGGACCGGTAATATTGATTACCTCATAGCTTACCGTCTTACGACTATCTCCCTGTACAAATTCCTGCAATTTCGTTTTATAGTCGGTATTGACTTCTATATCATCCGGATTTATTACTCTGGGATAAATCACTTCCCTTAAAATAACGTCGACTTTGTCAAACCCCTGATCAATATATAAAGCACCGATAAAAGCTTCAAACATATCCGCCAAAATGGATTCTTTATGTCTTCCCCCGTTTTTTTCTTCTCCCAACCCGAGCAATAAATACTTATCAAGCTTCAATTCCTTCGCATATATCGACAACGCCTTTTCACAGACGAGTCTGGCTCTTAAGGTTGTCATTTTACCCTCGTTTAAAAGAGGAGTTACTTTAAACAACTGTTCGCTGACCCATATTTGCAATACCGCATCTCCCATAAATTCCAAGCGCTCGTTATCATGGCTGCTTTTATGTTCGTTGGCATAGCTTGAATGCATAAAAGCCTGATTAATAATTTTTTCATTTTTTACATGAATATTCTTTTTTCTTAAATAACTGATTATATCCATAAAAACTCCTAATCCATATAAGTCGAAGCAATATCGTTCTCCTCAATAATAACATCAATTAACCTTTGATTGTCATGAAGATTTTGATTGTCAATAATTTCCAAGGCATCGACTCTTGCCTGATTGATTATTTTGGTATCTTCAAATAAATTACCTAAGATAAAGCCCGGAACCCCGCTTTGCCTAGTACCTAGTATATCACCGGGACCACGTAAGCGTAAGTCCTCTGCGGAAATTTCAAAACCATTATTGGAATTTAGTAAAACTTTAAGTCTGTTTATGCTGTCTTCACTCTTATTATCGCTGAGTAAATAACATATTCCCTCTTTATCTCCTCTTTGAATTCTGCCTCTTAACTGATGGAGTTGACTTAAGCCGAAACGATGAGCGTCATAAACAATCATCACGCTGGCATTGGGAACGTTGATTCCGACTTCTATTACGGTCGTACTTATCAGTATTTGCGTTTTATTCAAAGAAAAAGCTTCCATTACTTCATCTTTTTCAGCGGTATTCATCTTTCCGTGCAATAATCCCACCTCATACCTGTCCTTAAAATATTTTTTAAGATTTTCATATACGTCCAAAGTATTTCTGGCGTCAAAATTTTCGTTTTCCTCAATAACGGCACAAATGATATAAACTTGTTCTCCCATGGCAAGTTTGGCTTCAATTTCATCAATAATTTTATAAAAGCTGTTTTCTTCCATTAAAACCGTTTTAACCGGCTTACGATTACTCGGCATGGTTTCAATAGTGGAAATATCCATATCCCCATATAAAGTAATTGCTAAAGTTCGCGGTATCGGGGTGGCACTCATCAACAAAAAATCAACCTTATCCCCTTTTTCCAAAAGTTTTTTTCTCTGTTCAACCCCGAAACGATGTTGTTCATCCGCAACCACCATTCCCAAACCTTTAAACTTTACGTTATCTTGAATAATCGCATGCGTACCGACCAATATATCAATCTTACCCTCAATAAGCTCTTTTAATATTTCTTTTTTCACAATGCTTGACATGGAAGAATATAAAACTTTTACCCTAACATCCGTAGGTCTGAACAATTTCTTCAACGATTGATAATGTTGTTTTGCCAATATTTCGGTAGGAGCTAAAATAGCTCCCTGAGCACCGCTTAAACATGTCGCATACAATCCTAAGGCGGCAACCAATGTTTTCCCCGAACCGACATCTCCCTGTAATAAACGATACATCACTTTATTTGACTGTAAATCGGCCAGTATTTCATTTACACTCCTTAACTGATCTTTGGTCAGATGAAAGGATAAGTTGTTTGCCAAAGAAAAAACCTTATCATAATCAAATTTTTTACTGTTTTTAACAACGGTATGGTCATTATTTTTTTTCAAAAGATTAATTGCGACATAAAATTTTAAAAACTCTTCATATTTTAAAGTTCTTAAAGCCATATAAACATCTTCCATGCTTTCGGGAAAATGAATTTTTTTAAGGGCATCAACCTTATTAAGCAATTTATATTTGGAAATATAGTGAAAAGGAATTTCGTTTTTAATATCGTCTTTAACCACTTTAAAAGCTTTTTGCATAATATCGGTAATCATTTTTTGAGTAATGTCTTTTGTCAGAGGATAAATAGGAGTTATTCCCAAAACTTCCTGCATGTCTTTACCGGTATAACTTAAAGCCGTAATTTTATTTGAACCTTCATATCTTCCGATTACCACCAAATCCTGATTTATTTTTAAATTACTTGTCCAAGGACGGTTATAAATCGTAATGTCAAAATATTGATCAAAGCTTTCTATCGCAAAGCGAGTAACGGTTTTTGATTTGCCGTAACGATAGGTGGAAGGATATGAAACAAGCTTTCCCTGTACAACCACCCTGTCTTTTTTCATCCAACTGTCATACGGTTTATTTTCCAAAGTTTCATAACGAAAAGGATAGTAGGAAAACAGTTCCCTGCTGTTATGAATATTTAATTTATTCAAGATT
>JBHAFN010000106.1:0-5135 GCA_041856105.1 Bacillota bacterium | reverse complement strand
CTAATCTGTATATATGATCATTAAAATAGTAAATATTTTTAAAATTCCTTAAATAACCGCGACATTCATATTGCCATATTTTAGAAATATCAACACAAGTCAGGTTTCCGTCCGTCAATCTTGGGGCAACATATTTAGCTACCGTACCATAGCCGCTGCCAAAGTCCAATACTTCTTCATCTCCCTTTAATATAATTGAACTTGCAAATGAACGATATATTTCCTTAAAAGGAGTATGTATAAAAAACTTGGTAAGAAAAATTTCCGTTTTAGGAGGCTCATACATCATTTTATACCCCGCTTTTTAAAACTTGGAATAAAGCGATTGGTTACTTTCATATAGTTACGATAAGCATCACCAAATTCCTCCAGCATGTCATTCTCCTCTTTCTTGGCTAGATTAATGTAGATGATTATCAAGACAGGGTACATGATTAACATTGGCAGTGTAGCCCATTCAAATATCATCCCTAAAGTCATAAGCAGAAACCCCGCATATTGCGGATGACGAATATATTTATAAATACCCGTTGTTACAAGTTTTCCATATCCGTTTTCATAACGCCAATAAGACTTATAAATTTGACTCCAGCCGATAACAATTAACAGTCCGCCTATAATGTTTAAAAGAATACAGAGATACATTCCCATATGACCGATATAAGCATTTAAAGTATGTCCCCATAAAATACCGTCAGGTAAATTTCTTCCTATAATCCAGCATATAACGTACATACTCATTGGAATGCCAAACATTTCCAAGGCATAAGCGACAATAAAAGCCATATACGCAGTAACAGGTTTCCTTTGACTCTTTCTATAGAAAGGCACAAAGATGATAAACACTCCGTAAATAAGTATCCAAACAAAAACTCCAAACCAATTTCCATAATGTGATAAAGCCGTATCCCGCATTAAACAATCTCCTTTTTGACCGTTGGTCAACCTTGACAAACTCATGGTAGCAAACTTTTGACCGTTGGTCAACTTTTTTGTTTTTATCTACAAATTTGTTATAATCAAAAGGAAAGGCGAGAAATTTAATATGGATAAAAAAAACCTGATACTTGATGCTTTGCTGGAATTAATTAAAACCGATAAAGGCTCCACCTGTACTATCAGTGATATAGCAAAACAGGCAGGTATTGCAAAAGGAGGCATATATTATTATTTCAAATCTAAGGAAGAAATAATGGACGCTTTGGTAGAAAGAAGCTACGGCAAGGTTATTGAACACTGCCGAAATGAACTTGAAAAACATCAACTTCCCGTAATGGAGATGATGAAACTGTTTTTTTTCAGTTATTATTCATCTTTCGTTGAGCCGTCTTTAGATAAATACTTACATCATCCTCAAAACGCATATAGTCATCAAAAATCCTTAACATATTTATTTACTCACCTAACCCCCCTTATAACAAAAATCATTGAACAGGGAATAAAAGAAAAAGTTTTTATATGTCCGTATCCGCAAGAAACTGCCGAAATTATTTTAGGAGAGTTTTGTTTTGTTTTCGATTTGGGATTATTTAATTGGTCAAAAGAAGATATAGAAAAAAAATCAGCTGCTTTAAGTTATTTTTTAGAAAATGTATTATCCGCCCCAAAAGGCAGTTTTGCATTTATAAAACACTTTACTTTAATAAACAACTGATTTTAATATCCAATAATTTTCTATTAATATAAACAGTAAAAACGCCCGGAATTATTTTTCCGGACGCATTTTATTAATCCGGTTTTTTTATAAATTACAATAATCCGATATATGAACAAACTATGGAAAGAATTAATGTAGAAACAATTAAAACCACCGGAGAAACCTGTTTCTTCTTAAGCAGATAGAACATTAATAAAGTATAAGCCATCGGTAATAATTTAGGGAAAATAGTATCAAAGAAAGCCGCCTGAACGCTAACTTCAATCCCGTCCATTACGTTAATAACCGGCAATAAATCGATACGAACATAATTGGCAATCAATGCCCCGACAACCGTAATCCCTAAAATGGTTGCCGAATTCGAAATTAAATCGGAATTATCTTTTAATATTTCAAAGGATTTTGTTCCTAAAGAATAACCCATATGAGTCCACACAATTCTTAAAAACCAAACTATCGCATAAAATGTTACGAAGATGATTGGTCCGATGATCATCCCTTGAGACGCAAGCGAACTGGAAATACCGGCAACGATAGGTAAGAAGGTAAACCAGAATATCGCATCCCCGATTCCGGCAATAGGACCGAACAAGGCAAGCTTTAACCCTTTAATTAATTCTCTGTCCTCATGGTTTTCTTCCAACGAAATTAAAAGTCCCATTAAAAATCCGACAAAATTAGGATGAGTATTGATAAATTCAAGGTTATCTTCCATAGCCTTTGCTAAACCTTCCTTATCATCCGCATAAACCTTTTCCAATAAAGGCAACTGGGACCATAACCAACCTCCCGCCTGCATTCTTTCATAGTTGAATGATGCTTGTAAAAAAGACGATCTTATTCCTAAAGCGGTAATATCTTTTTTAGTCAATTTTTTAGATTCCAACATTATCTTCACCTCCCGAATTTACTTTTACATTCTCTAAAGCTTCCTGAATATCCAACTTTCTTTGTTTGGAGTTAAAGAAATCAATTAATGCAAAAGCGGTTCCAAGCAAGGCAACAGGAAGTAAATTACTCATTTCGATATAATTGGCCATTAAAAATCCGGCGATAAAATAAGGAATATATTTTGCCTTCATCATTACTCTAAGCAGCATTCCAAATCCGATAGCCGGTAAAATACCACCCGCAACCTCTAACCCGTGAATTAATTGAACAGGCATTGAATTTACAAACGTAGACATAACGTCTTGAGCCAAATATGTACAGGCAAAAACAATCACTCCATAAGAAACGGCTACGATTCCCGTACAAATTAAATTGGTTTTTGTTACCTGCTTTACATCAGCTGTACTTGCCGCCTTATCAAGTCCTCCCATAAAGAATGAGAAAGCGGAATAGTAAAATAAAACAACATACTGCATCAATAAAGAAAACGGTAAACAAAGTCCTAAAGCGATTTGCTCATTAACTCCGGCGGTATAAGCAATTGTAGTACACATAAAGCCGGCCAAAACAGGGTTTGGCGGTTGAGTACCGCCGGCAGGAGTAAGTCCTGCAAAAGCAAGCTCCGTTAATGCACCGGTAGCCAATCCAAGCTTAACATCTCCCAATATTATCCCTGTAACCGTAGAAACAACTAAAGGTCTGAATACAAAGAACGCTTCTAACCAATAGTCAACACCGATTATTATTGCCGCAATTGACAACATAATCCCTTGAATTAATGTTATTTGCATAATATTTTCCCTCCTTATTTAATAACAAATTTAGAATCTCCCGGAACATCCTGACAATATAAATTGGAGCCGGAATTTTTGATAAAGTTTAAATCCTCCATATCTTTATCATCGACATAAACCTTATTGGTAAGTGCTTTTTTTGTGCCGGAAAAGTGCATATTACCAACATTCACATCCCTTAGAGTTAATCCCTTTTCGATTAATTGACGGGCAACGGCGGGAGTTTTTACAACTACAAAGATTTTTTGATTGTCAGCCGCTTTATCAATCACATCTGCTGTATGTTGTACCGAAAAGAATCTGATACCTACTCCGCTTGATTTAGCTATTGAAGCCATTAAAGACTGTTGAAGCTGATCATTAGCCACCAGATCATCCACAACTATTATTAAATTTGCGCCAATAGTCTTGGTCCATGTAACCCCAACCTGTCCGTGAACCAATCGATTATCTATACGAGTAAGTAAAATATTATCTCCTTTCATAGAAATCCTCCTTTCACTATCTATATATAGCAAAAAGTATGCCAACTTTTATGACATACTTTTTTACTGATTTTAAGCCTGATTATAAATATATTTATACATATAAATTATTTCCGGATCGGGAATGTCGACACTGTAACGGTTTTTTACGACACTAAACGCATCTTTAACAATTTCAATAAATCGTTCATCTGCCGTAATATTATCTCGATTCTCCATCACAAATTCATTTCTAAGAATAAGCCTTTCAATCATACAAGCCAAATGCACAAATAATCCCATTTTAATTCCCGCCTCAAATTTACCTAGCCTATCCTCTATACTGTTAATTACTATTTCCACATCTTCAATCACCTTTTCGGCATTCAGGATAGTTAAATAGTTAACAATATTATTAAGGGTAAAATTCTTCATGATATTATTCTTAAATAAACTCATTTTTTCTTCATCAAAATATTTGCTTACCAATTCATCTAAAATAAAGGCATCAACATTTAAAAGTAAGTCTTCTACGGCAATAAACGGAATATTTTCAATACACGGGTTCATCGTTCCGATTATAAATTTAACATCATATTTATCAAAAACGGGATCATTTAAACCGTTATTTACCAGTTTTTGATAATCATAGGTGATGATATTTATCGGAATAGCCTCCGGCAAGCTGTCCTCGAACAAATTTTTTATTTTATTTGCCGAACCCAATCCTGTCGCACAAACCGATAAAATAACCTCTTTCTTAATATCTTCATTGATATATTTATATTGATAAGGCTCCGTTTCGTTTAAACCCTTAATTATCGAATATACATCTTCTTCATTTTTTATGGCACTCCCGATAATTAAAGCCGTTTTAGTGTTTACATTATTAACTATGATCATGCTGCTGTTGATCTTATTGGTAAATTTATAAATATCTTCCAAAGAACCCATATCAACCAACAAAATCAGATCCTTATAATTGCTTTTTGAAGAAAGATAGTTATTTAGCTGTTCAACGGTTTTTTCGATACTTAAATCCAACTGCATATCAATCGCATCAAAAACGTTAACCCCCAACATTTTATTTACCGAACTGGCAATAGATGAAGCCGTGGAATATCCATGACACAAAATAATCGCAACAGTATCATTCAATTTATCTAAATTATTAAAATCTTTTAACTTGATTAACAATATAAATTTCATGATTATATCTAATTCAATATCCAAATTTAAATGAATACTGGTCGATATTTCATTAACGATTGAATAATCCCTCGAATATTTTAAATTCAAAAACTCATCCAGTTTAATCAAATCTTTTTT
>JBHAFN010000105.1:0-3993 GCA_041856105.1 Bacillota bacterium | reverse complement strand
GTATCTCTACCGGTATATACACAATCCAAGCCTATTTCTTCTTCTATTATTTCTACGTCATTTCATTTATAAAATATTTGCAAGACCCGAAAACTCCAAATGGCTTTTCCTTTTTAAATTAAATCACATTTTAGAATAGCATATTCGGCAACATCGCATATCCCCTGATTGTTAATGTCCGCACTTCTCTTCATACCTTCAAATTTCATACCACATTTTTTCATCACTTCTCCAGAGTGCGGATTGTTTGTATCGTGTCGAGATTCAATTCTATTGCATCCAACTTCATTGAAGAAGAATTCTATCATCGCATTGAGAGCTTCCGTCATTATTCCCTGATGCCACCAAGTTTGCCCGATACAATATCCTATATGCACCATATCTATTTCTTCTTTCATTCCAACAACAGAAATAGTTCCGATTACTTCACCGATTGACTTCAGTTCAATTCCCCACTGATAATAGTTTTCTTTGCTATATTGGTCTAACCATATTGAAAGTATTTCCCTCGTAGTTTCTACACTGCCGTGAGCAGGCCATGTTAGATATTTTGTAACTTCTGTATCCGACGCCCAGTTTTTATACATAGCTTGCGCATCATCAATACGCAGTTTACGAAATATAAGCCTATCGGTTTCTATTGTTTTTGTTCCGCAATGTTTAATCTCTTATGCTCCTTGTTATATAAGTAATTTTGTTATTATCATTTCGTAAGTTCTATTTTTGTGTATTTACACATTTTTAGGACTTATCGCAAAATATCATCATCAAGCAAGAAATTCATCAATCCTATCCTGATAATCCCGTCTTCATCAGTTTTAGGCTTTAAATAATCCTTTTGAACAATGATTTTCTTAAATGCATCATCTATGTTTTTAAGTGAGTTTTTTTCTTGTTGCACCTTTTCATAAGTATTCATCGCAAACGCCGATTGAATATGGACAGCCTTAGTTATTAAATAAATCATATACATGTGAAACGGGAGTATGATACTGAATCGCTTCAATGGTTTTTGCCAACATATAAGCCACCGACAATTGAGTAACCTTAGTAGTTTTAGCCTTTTTCTCCGCAGACATTTCAATTGAATTAGTTACAATTACTTGATTAATACAAGATTCTTCAATAATCTCCAAAGCGTTTTTAGAAAATACCCCATGAGTTATTGCCGCATAAATTTCTTTGGCGCCATGTTTTTTAAGCATTTCACAACCCGCTACCAAAGAACCGGCCGTATCACAAATATCATCCACCACAATACAAACCTTATCCTTAACATCACCTATAATGTTTTGTGCTTCCACAACATTAGGTCTCGGTCTTCTCTTATCAATAATCGCAATAGGTACATCCAACTGAAAGGCAAGATTTCTTGCCCGAACGGTTCCTCCGTGATCAGGTGAAACCACTACAATATCCTCATGCTTGAAATTTAAGCTTTTAATATATTGTCCCAACATCGGAATGGCGGTTAAATCATCAATCGGAATATTAAAGAACCCTTGAATTTGAGATGCGTGCAAATCAACCGTAATACATCTGTTAACTCCCGCCGCTTGAATTAAATCAGCCACAAGCTTTGCCGTAATCGGTTGTCTCGGCTTAGCTTTTCTATCCTGTCTGGCATATCCGAAGTACGGCATTACAACATTGATTTCCTTAGCGCTTGCTCTTTTACAAGCATCACAGCATACCAACACTTCAAACAATCTTTCCGTAACAGGCGCATATGTGGATTGAATGATGTATACATTTTTCCCTCTGACGGTTTCTTCCGGCTCTACCAGAATTTCACCGTCCGCAAAGTGGAAAACCGCAACCTTACCTTTAGGAATTTCCAATATTTGACAAATCTCATCGGCAAGCTCGATACTTGATGTTAGCGAAAATATAACTATCTCATTTTTCATATGATCCCTTTAAATACCCCCTATTTGTTTTTATATTTAAGTCCGTATCCCGGTTTATTTTCCTGTCTTACTCTGGCAATAGCCATTTCACCGTCATTAATATCCTTGTTTACGGTGGAACCGGCTGCCACAACAGAATTTTCACCGACCGTTATCGGAGCGATAAGATTGACATTACTGCCGATAAATGCCCCGTCTTTGACAACGGTTTTATGTTTGTTTTTTCCGTCATAGTTCACGGTAACAACCCCACAACCCATATTAACCTTCGAACCCACATCGCTATCTCCGAGATAAGTTAAATGAGCACAACGACTGTCATATCCAAATCTTGTATTTTTAAATTCCACAAAATTGCCTATCCTGTTCTTACTTTCAACAACCGTATTCATTCTAAAATGAGCATAAGGTCCGACCTTACAATCGTCTTTAACTTCACTGCCTATAATATGACTGGCATCAATCACACAATTATTCCCAACCTTACCATTTACGATTCTGGTTTGAGGATAAAGAATATTATTATCACCGATTACGGTATTACCCTCTAAAAAAACGTTGGGATAAATAATTACATCTTTACCTATTTTTACATCTTTGGAAATATAGGTATCTTCCGCATTAATTAAAGTTACCCCGTTTCTCATATGTCTTTCGTTAATTTCTTTTCTAAGATAACGTCCGGCTTTTTCAAGCTCGATGCGATCATTGACACCCGCCACCTCATCATTATCTTTGGCCAATACCGATTTTACTTTATACCCTTTATTCAATAAAATGGCAACCAGGTCGGTAATATAATATTCCTTTTGGGCATTATCGTTTTTAAGCTCTTTTAAACACTCGAACAACACTTCATTATCAAATCCGTATATGCCGGTATTTATTTCCTTAATTAATCTTTCCTCATCATCGGCATCCTTATATTCCACTATTTTTTTTATAAACCCGTTTTCATCTTTTACAATTCTTCCATAAACCCGAGGATCGGTCGGCATTGCGCTTAAAACCACCATCTTACAATCATCAAGCTCATCATACAGACGAATTAATGTTTCTTTCTTCAAACAAGGCGCATCCCCGTTAACCACCAACGTTTTCCCTTTTAAACCGGCTAATTGCCTTGCCTGCATAACCGCATGCCCCGTACCTAATTGCGGTTCCTGTAAAGCAAATTCACATCTTCCCTCCATAGCCTTTTCCACAATCTCATGTCCGTAACCGACTACAGAGATAATTCTTTTGGCTCCGGCTGCCGTTAAACTGTCTAAAATATGTTCAATCATCGGAGTCTGACATACTTTATGCATTACTTTAGGTAGATTGGAATTCATTCTTGTGCCTTTACCGGCCGCCATTACAATCGCATATTTCATATTTTAATTTTCTCCACATGTATATTTTAATGTAAAAGACTAAATTATTAAAGAACAAAAAACATTTCCCAAAATACAGTCCTTCAATAATTTAAAAGCTTTGTATATTTTAAAAACGGGTAAAAAATTTAATATTGACCTGCATTAGCCATGTGTTAAAATTTAAATTAAGAATGAAGGCAATATTAATAACCTATTTCATTCTTAATCAGGAGGTATTTAAAATGAGCGATGAATTTAACAATCAGGAAACCGTAAATAACGAAGCGGGTGAAACCGGCGAATCAAAAGAAACCAAAGATTTTGCGGAAAACTTAGTAGAAAATTTAAAAGAATTAGTTAAAAAAGGTGATGTTACCAGAATCAAGATCAAACACGAAAACAATGTGGTTTTAAATATTCCTATGAATGTCGGAATTGTCGGAACCATCTTGGGAGCTGCCGTAGCACCTTGGGCTTTAATTTTATTAACGATTACAACTTTAGGATTCAACTGTGCGGTTATAGTTGAAGATAAGGAAGGAAAAGAAACCTATCTTCACGGCAAAAAATAATTTTGATAAGAAAAAAACCGGGTAAAATCCCGGTTTTTTATTTGATAAAACCGTCTTTTGCCGGTTAATTACAACAATTCTTTAATTTTCTTTTCTAATTTTACAGGCTTTGTTAAAGGAGAATATCTTTTAATTACTTCCCCTTCTTTATTT
>JBHAFN010000104.1:0-4601 GCA_041856105.1 Bacillota bacterium | reverse complement strand
ACAAAAATCCTATAAATTAGGTTTTAATTCATCCTTTCAACCAAAATTCTTTCCTTTTTATTTAATACCACAGGCAACCTCCTTTCCAAATAAAAATAGTGCAGCAAAGATATATAATACCTCTACTGCGCTTCCAATATTCATATATTGTGCAATGAGCTTTTTTATATCCCTTGCACTTATTATAAAATTTACCGACACAATAAAAAACTCCTCCTGATGAAGGAAGAGTTTTAAGTTCAATCTTACAGATTAGCGAAATACTTAATAGTTCTAACCATTTGGCTGGTATAGCTGTTTTCATTATCATACCAAGAAACAACCTGAACTTGATAAGTATCATCATCAACTTTAGTAACCATTGTTTGAGTCGCATCAAATAATGATCCGTGAGTATCACCGATAATATCGCTTGATACCAATTGTTCTTCAGTATAACCGAAAGAATCACTTTCCGCAGCCTTCATAGCAGCATTAATTCCTTCAACAGTTACATCTTTTCCTTTAACCACGGCAACCAAAATAGTTGTAGATCCTGTAGGAGTAGGAACTCTTTGTGCAGAACCGATCAATTTACCGTTTAATTCAGGAATAACCAAACCGATTGCTTTTGCGGCTCCGGTTGAGTTAGGAACGATATTAACCGCCGCAGCACGAGCACGACGTAAATCACCCTTACGATGAGGTCCGTCCAATACCATTTGATCCCCGGTATAAGCATGTACCGTAGTCATGATTCCGGAAACGATAGGTGCATATTTGTTTAAAGCGTTAGCCATTGGAGCCAAGCAGTTTGTAGTACAAGACGCCGCAGAAATTATTTTATCTTCAGCTTTTAAAATACCTTCGTTAACACTATATACTATTGTAGGTAAATCATTACCTGCCGGAGCGGAAATAACTACTTTTTTAGCACCTGCTGTGATATGAGCTTCCGCTTTAGCTTTAGATGTATAGAATCCTGTACATTCAAGAACTACATCAACATCTAATTCTTTCCAAGGAAGTTTGCTGGCATCCGCTTCCTTATAAATTTTAATTGTTTCTCCATCAACTGTGATTGTATCTTCACCGGCTGTTACTGTATGTCCAGCATATCTACCTTGTGCTGAATCATATTTTAATAGATGAGCAAGCATTTTAGGATCGGTTAAGTCGTTAATCGCTACAACATCATACCCTTCTGCTTCAAACATTTGTCTGAACGCTAAACGCCCAATACGTCCAAAACCATTAATTGCTACTTTTACATCTGCCATTTTATGACCTCCTTATGATGCAATAAAATTATAAGATTATATTTTCACGGTGTCAATTAAGGATAGTTCCTAAATTAACAAATTTAATAAAATTCCGATACATACAAAGGTTTTTCATTTAAATCCGCCAATTCTTCAACCCTGTAAACACCGGTATTATACAAACGATTAAACAGTTCCTTATTGTTTAATCTCATCATCATGTAATCCACCACTTCATGTTTGGCATTTTTAAATAATTTCTCCAAATTTTCGGCACTGCTGACACTCAAATATAAGGTGTGTCTTTGTTGTAAAGCCACATTAATCAATTTATACAAACTCAACGTATCCGTATATACACACTCATCCATATAAATAACTTTATTTTCTATACGCAAGATACCGTAACCCTTAATTTCATTATTCTCATAATAAGCGACAATCTTCCCCCCCTGTTCGACAATACCTTGTCTCAGCTTTTCAAAATCTTTAACGGTTCTAACCCGATAACCGTTAAACCTTTTCATAAACGAAGAATAAATCTTTAACAAATCAAGAGCCGAAGGATCAAACAAACAACCGTCATTGGTAATTCTTTGAACATCATCTCTGGTAAGCTCAAATTTATTTCGACGATATAAAACCTTAAATCCGTATTTAATAAACAATTCCGGATTTTTACAACAAGCCAAACTGACCAGTTCGCTATGCTCAAGATTGTCGATCATACTTAAAAGCATATTTTCCGTCAAACCCAGCCCTTGATATTTGGGCATGCTCGCCGCTAAAACTATGGTAGAAGCACCAATCACCCTGCCGTTAAACATTATGGCTCCGCCGACTTTACTCAAAGCCGACGCAAGACGATTATCTTTGACCTCAATAATCGTATCATGAGGAACCAAAACCGATTTAAACAAATAATCAACTACTCTTTTATTGTCGTCAGGAAAACAAGTGAGCCAAACCTCCTTAACATTTCCCATTAAATTTGTGGTTGCTCTTTTCACTAAACCTACTCCTTATGTTCCGTATACTCTACATCTATCACATCGTTGGATTTTACAAAATTTTGTTCTTCAGGATTTTCATACACTTCTTCCTGTTTAAGCTCACTGTTTGACAAAATCTTGTCGGACTTATAACGAAGATAAAATATAAAACCGATAAACACTATTAACAATCCCAAAATTAACGGCCAAAAATATCTGAATATAAAAGCCAAAACAATAAATGTTAAAACAATTGAAAATATACTTCTGTTGCTGTTCATCCTCTTTTCCTCTCTTTCTCTTTAAGAGCCAATTCATGGATTTTAGTAAAGCGATGCTTCATTCCCGATTTACTCATTATAACTCCCGAAACACTTTCATATTTTGCACTCAGCTCATTTAAACTGAGTTCAGGATATTCTTTCCTGAGTTTAATAACCTCTTGCAGTTTAGGATCTAAACTCTCCAACTTTAAACTGCTCTCCAAAATTTCTATGTCGTCCAATTGTTTTTTAGCCGCCTTGATAGTTTTCATCTCATTGGCAACCTCACAATTATCCAACCTGATCAAACTGTTTTTAAAATCTCTTCCTATTCGGATATCTTCATATTTCATTAAAGCCTTGAAAGCCCCGATAACTTTAAGAAAATCGGCTATTTTATCCGCCGCCTTAAGATAAACCACATGGTTGTTTCTTCTTAAAATATACTTGGCAGGAAGATTAAACCTTTCCATTTGTTTAATAATAAATAATGCATGTTCTTCGCTGTGAGTGCTGATTTCCAAATGATAGTTGGTTTTTAACGGCGCATTAACACTGCCTCCCGCCATAAACGCACCCGCAAGATAAGATTTGGCACAACACTCTTTAACAACAAGCTTCCCCAGCGGAACATCCAATAAACCCCTGACACTATATAAGCTTAATTCACTCAAGATTTCCTTAACCTTGTTAAGCACTCTTATATTATAAATGTTATTCTTCCTTAAATTCATCTTTTTAACTACCGAAAGATTGGTTTCCACATCAAAACATTCTTTAATTAACAACCAAATTCTTTTGGCGGTAGTCGCATTCTCCGTTTTAATTAATAAATTCAATCCCAGAGCGGTAATATTTAAGGTTGAACACAGCTGAATTAATGCGGAAAGCTCCGCTTTTTTACAACAATCCTTTAACTCGATTTGAGCAATTTCATGTTTTACATCGCCGGTAAAAGACATCTTACAACTCCTTTAATAAAGATTCGACCACCACTTTAATTTTATTGGAATTATGCCTGATTAAATCATCCTTGAAATCCAACAAAGAACACTCTTCTATTTCATAGTTATGCTTTTTAGACATAACCTTAACTAAAGTGCTGCCTTCTTTTAAATATTTTTCAATTAATTTATCAGGCACAATATCATTAGCCACAATCACCTTATCAACAATCGCCCCATGTCTGATCAACCCGTCCACATGTTCTTCAACGCTGTAGCCGTCCGTTTCTCCGGGCTGACTCATCACATTGCAGAAATACACTTTTTTAGCTTTGCTTTGTTTTAAGGCATCATCAATATCTTTAATAATAATATTAGGCAAAATACTGGTATATAAAGAACCTATTCCGTAAATAATCAAATCGGCATTTAAAATGGCTTTAATTGCCAAAGGAGTAGCCTTAACGTCATGATCATAGAAAACCCTGATAATACGGTTATTAAAGTTGGGAATATTGGCTTCCCCCTGCACGATGGTACCGTCAATCATCGTGGCATATAAAGTAACCAGTTGTAAGCTGGCAGGCACGATCTTACCTTTAACGTTTAAGATTTTTTCAATCGTACCGATAGCCTCCATAAAACTGCCGCAAGACTTGGTCATCGCCGTTAAGATAAGATTACCCAAATTATGTCCTTGAACATCCGTATCCTCTTTATCGCTGCTTGATTCAAAGCGATAATCCATTAAAGTAGACAACAAGGACTCGCTCTCCGCCAGTGAGATTAAAACATTACGAATATCCCCCATGGCAGGAATATCAAACTGTTTTCTAAGCCTGCCGGTAGAACCCCCGTCATCTGCCACCGTAACTATAGCGGTAATATCGATATTCTCAATCAACTTCAACCCCCGACATATAGCCGCCTGACCATGCCCGCCGCCGATGACTACCACTTTCTTCTTATTTGATTTCATTTAAACCTACCTTATCTCTGTGTTCTTTATAACAGTTGTATTTAGTACTATAGTAGTTATATAAATAATTGGTTATCGTTACGGAACGATGCTGTCCGCCCGTACAACCGATTGCCACCGTAAAATGATTTTTACCCTCTAAAACATATTGTTCAAAGGCATAATCCAAAAATATTTTTATT
>JBHAFN010000103.1:0-3509 GCA_041856105.1 Bacillota bacterium | reverse complement strand
AAACCGTAGCTCCGGTAAAAGCTCCCACCACCATAATTCCTTCAATACAAATATTTACAATACCGCTTCTTTCCGAAAATAAGCCTCCCAATCCGCCGATGATAATAGGAGTTGCGACAAGTAATACCGTAGGAAACATTGATATTAATAAGTTCATTTTATCCCTCCTTTATCCTTGTTTAAAAATTTGGCAAGCAAGATTTTTATTCCATACTGCAAGGCAACGAAAAATACGATGGAAGAAGAAATTATTTCACCAATCTCTTTAGGTATGCCGTTAATTTGCAATATTGGTTGTGATACTTTTAATAAGGCAAACAACATTCCGGAAAATAAAATTCCAATCGAATTGCTGGCTCCTACAAGCGCTACCGCAATTCCGTCAAATCCATAGTTATCGGGGGCAACCATAATTCTTCCGTAACCGAATGTACCTTGAACGATTATCGCTCCCGCAAGTCCCGCCAAAGCTCCCGAAATCATCATTGAACTGATAATACTTCGATTAACTTTAATACCCGCATAACGAGCGCCTTCTTTATTAAACCCGGTAGCTCTTAAAGAATAACCGAATGAAGTTTTTTCAATAATAAACCAATAGACAACCAAAGCGATAATAACCACGATAAACCCCCAGTGTAAACGGGAATTGGAGGATATGCCGGCTAAAAACTCGGAAGAAAGCTTGGCATTGGCAGGTAAATCAACCGTACGTTGAGGATTGGAACCGGGTAAATTTCTTAAAAAATAGTTTGCCCCGTACATTGCCGTATAGTTAAGCATAATTCCGGTAACCACTTCGGAAATATTGAATTTACACTTTAAAATCCCCGGAATATATGCCCACAACGCTCCGAATATCCCCCCGGCAACTAAACAAAAGAAAGCACTGAAAGGAAACGGCACAAGTATGGCAAGACACGCACTTGCCAAAGACCCCATAATAACCTGTCCTTCCGCCCCGATATTGAACAAACCGCAACGATAAGCAAAACCGATGGCCAAACCGGTTAATAATACCGGCATTGCACTAACCAGAAATTCGCCAGGATATCTTAAGTTAAAACCGAGTTCCGGCTTATAAAAATCATATCCTGTCAAACCTTTAATTAAACCTACAAATAATGCCGAAATACTTTTTCCGGATATAAATAAAATCACGCATCCGACTAAAATACCCAATAAAATGGCTACTAACGGAACCAATATTTTTTCACTTTTTTTACTCATCAGTCTTACCCTCATTTTTAGAACCGGCCATCAGTAGTCCCAACTCTTTTTCATTTGTTTCTTTGGCATTAAGTATTCCGGTTATTTCACCATTATATATAACCGCAATACGATCGCTTAAACTCAATATTTCATCAAGTTCAAATGAAACAAGCAACACCGCCTTACCTTTATTTCTCTCTTCGACAATTCTTTTATGAATATATTCAATCGCTCCGACATCAAGCCCCCTTGTAGGCTGAACGACAATTAACAAATCGGGAGAACGATCTATTTCTCTAGCAATAATCGCTTTTTGTTGATTACCTCCGGACATACTTCTGGTAATCGTTTCTTTCCCTTGTCCGCTTCTTACATCAAACTCGTCAATTAACTTAACGGCATATTTATCTATTTCATCAAACCTTAAAATGCCGTTTTTACTAAACGCATCGGAATTATACCCGTGAATTATAAAGTTTTCTTTTAATTTAAAATCCAAAACCAACCCATGTTTATGGCGATCTTCCGGTACATGTCCGATTCCGCTTTCATAACGCTGTCTTACGTCAAAATTGGTAATGTCCTTCCCGTTAACCTTAATTGTACCTTTATCGCTTTTCATTAATCCGGTAATGGCATAAATAAGCTCCGACTGACCGTTTCCGTCTATTCCGGCAATACCTAAAATTTCTCCCTTGGAAACTTCCAGACTCAAATCATTAATCGCATTTGTACCGCGATTGGTTTTAACAAATAAATTTTCCACTTTTAAAACCACATCGCCGATTTTCGCTTCCGGTTTGAACACGTTAAAATCAACTTCTCTTCCGACCATTAACTCCGCCATCTCTTTTTCGGAAGTCGTACTTACATCAACCGTATCGATAACCTTCCCTCTTCTTAAAACGGTACATCTGTCGGCAACAGCTTTAATTTCTTTAAGCTTATGCGTAATTAATAAAATTGTTTTCCCTTCCTTGCACAAACCGCGCATGATATCCATCAATTCAATAATTTCCTGAGGAGTTAATACTGCGGTAGGTTCGTCAAAAATCAAGATATCGGCATTACGGTATAACATTTTTAAAATTTCCACTCTTTGTTGCATACCGACGGTAATATCCTGAATTTTAGAATAAGGATCTACCGCAAAGCCGTATTTTTCAGACAATTCCTTAATCTTAGCCGATGATTTCTTTAAATCAACCGTATTAAGTTTGGTAATATCTTCTCTACCTAAAATGATATTTTCCGTAACCGTAAAACAATCCACCAATTTAAAATGTTGGTGAACCATTCCAATCCCTAAATCGTTTGCCACATTAGGGTTTTCTATTTTGACTTCTTTTTCATTAACCTTAATTATTCCCGAAGTCGGTTGATATAAGCCGAATAAAATCGACATCAAAGTAGATTTACCGGCTCCGTTTTCTCCAAGCAAAGCATGAATTTCACCCTTTTTCACCCTAATAGTTACATCATCATTAGCTCTTATGCCCGGAAAATCTTTATAGATGTTAAGCATTTCTATAGCATATTCCATTGTTAAGCCCCTTTACAAGTATGTTTATTATAACATGATTAAGCTAATATTTGATAAGTTCGTTTTCTAAAAATAACTTAAGTTTTTCCAGATTATCATAAACCCATTGTTTCCCTTCATTATAGGTACTTTCCAATATTGCAATATCACTCTCTCCGGATTTGATTTTACTTTTCGGTCTGATTATAATCGCTTTATTTTCTTCCGCCAGTTTTTCACACAGCTTTAACTGCAAATTATAAACTTTAAACCGATTTAAAAGCTTATATGAAATCATAGGAAATCTTTTCTCTACCAATTTGGCACATATTTTCGTTTCCAAATTCAATTCTTTTTTAAAGCCTTCCGGTTGAGTCAAAATAATTATGTATTTGGTAATTCCGTCATTCATGGCTTTAACAATCGGAATTGAATCGCTTACTCCGCCGTCATAATAATAATTTCCGGCAATTAATTGCGGTTTAAATAATGCCGGAATTGAACATGTCGCTTTTAAAATCTCATTGCCGGCACTTCTCTTTAAAGCGTTAAAATATTCAGGTTTACCCGTTTCGGCGTTTGTAACAACAGCCAATACCTTCCCCGGATATTTATAATAAGCGGCATAATCGAAAGGAACCAACTTATTCGGAATGGTTTCAAATACAAACTTCACTCCAAAAATACTTCTGTCGGTAAAAAAATTATTTAATCCGGCATATTTTTTATCATTGCGATATTTTTTAATTATTTCTAAATTTCTGCCGTTTTGTTT
>JBHAFN010000102.1:0-3808 GCA_041856105.1 Bacillota bacterium | reverse complement strand
CCCTGTCATTCGGGTTTTATATAATTCTCCTACAACATAAAGCAACCACTATGCAAGCAAGGAGAACCTTATGAACAAGATCATTAACACGGCATCAAACCAAGAATATGCTGCGCTGATTTCCGCTATTCCCGACATTACGCAACATACTTTTCTAGATAAAAGCAACATACAAGAAAAAGAAAACTACTTAAAAGCATTGTCTTTATGTTTTACTCATAGTGCGGAAATCAATACAAACGGCAAAGATTTTATCAACCGATTGATCAACAAGTCCGATATGGTTATTTCTTTGGAAAAAATTAAATCTTTAATAGACGAAACAGAGCAATTCAATACGAATATGCCGCTTTTTGCCGATTTTATTAAAACGGAAAACGACAAATATACTTTATTGTTAGATTTACTGTTTTTATCCCATCTTTGTGAAATCAATATCGAAAACAAACGAATGTTATCTATTATTGAAACCTTAAAGCCTGCTAATTTCAGAAATAATTTTAAATTTATCAACACATTACTATTTAGCAACAATAAAAATGAAATCATACAAGCCATATCGCATTTAATGAAAATAACCGATGGCTGGAAAAATATTATTCTTTATAGAGAACTCGAGTTTGAGTCTTGTTTTTGGGAGTTATCTTTAGCTATCAACAGAGATTATATTAACGTCGTTTCAATGCAATGCGATCCATATTTTTTCCGTTTATATCCTGAATTTTTATCGGATCAAGAAAACTATATAACCCGTAAAATATCTCATTGGCTAAAAAATTCAGCCGTATCGGATCTCAATAAAAAACGCCGTGAAATTTGGAATTTCATTAATAATAAAAAAGAGAATTTAAATAAATTAAACAGCTTTATGAATTCTTTTAGTTTACCTGCTTTTCATATTGAACACTTAGTTAGCGATACCGATTATCAGCTTGATACATCAGATTTGAATGATAATTTGGGCGAACAAATTTTTACCTATAAAGAGCAGTTATTACACGCATTAGATCAACTATGTGATAATTATGAAAATATGCTGGCGCAAATTCGATTATTTGAACAAGGAAAATTTGATCAACATATCATTGAATTACAAATTCAACAAAAAAGAGAAAAAGAAAAGCAACAACAACTGGAATGGGAAAGAAAAAGAACCGCCGAATTAACCATGAATAACAAACAGTATTCACTACGCATTCAATGGAAAACCCTCAACAATCTTCCGTTTCTTGCGGAAAATATCAGTCAAATCGTATCCGATAATAAAACATGGGTGGTCTTTGATCGTAAAAACGAACGCTTATTCAAAAGCGAATGCGGTGAACATTGGGAGCAAGTGGATATCCCGAAAGAAACTGTCGAATATATTAGAAACATTGCATATATAGATGACACTTGGATTATTTTTATCGAAAACGACAAATTTATTTATTCGAATGATATGATTCATTGGGAACAAGGCAGTCGACCGGCAGTAATAGATGATGATCGTTTTCGTCTCAACGGCATGCCTATTAAATATAAAAACCAATGGCTTTGGAAAATTTCTCAGAGCAAAGAATATGAATATATTGAAAAAGGATTAGTTTGGGATTCATATAATAAATGTACTTATCATAAATCGATCATATATGTTTCCGATGCTTTAAACGGATGTTGGGAAATATGGGAACATTCACCTTATATACCGGAAGGAATAGAATTGGAAGAATTAGTGGTTTGTTCTGACAATTCTCAAATTATGGCACTTTTCCGACAAGATTTTGCTTATCGAATAAATAAAAAAGAACTTGAAATCAAACCATATATTAAATATTTATCTCCAAACAACCAATGGAATAAATGCACATGGGAGCAAGATTTAGGCCTTGTAGAAAGACTTAATCTTATCTCACTAAACAATAAAATTTATTGCATGAACTCCAACGGGATATTAATTCCGAACGACAACTTTGAATGGAATGTTATATTGAAAGATATCAAAATGACAAGAATTGAAGATATTTTAAAAATAGACGATTTTATTTTGCTAAAATCACGTAAATTAGCAGGACTATCCGGAAATTATTTATATTTTATTCATAATGAAACAGATTACGCCAAACTCTCATTAGATAATAACGGAATATGGCAGAACATGTCCGGAAAAGGCAACCGTATTTTATCGATATTCTCACCTTCACAACATAAAATCGAACTCAGGCTAGGAGAAATTATTCTGGAAGAAAAAACAATATGAACATCTAGAATCAAAATAATATCAATCATTATCCGACGCAATCATCCAACATTGATAAGCAATAACGATTGAAACATAACTAAAGAGCTCCGTTTTCTCAAAACGAAACTTATGCACATATTATGATGAATACAAAATAAGCAAACGATTACATATTTACCTATCTTTACACTAAAGGTATGGCAACTCACATATAATTTGAAGAATTTTTATGTGACTTTTTTGAAATTGAATATATAAATGACACAGTCTGTCATAATCGTTTCTTATTATTAAACGATTTCAGCACACGGATAACTAACATGAATCAAAAACAGGAAAAAAATAGTTACAAATTAGCATCTCGGCTAGGCGACATTTTGACCCGCTTAAATAATGGAGAATCTCTTGATACGAAAGAATTAGCTCAAGATTATGCCGTACATGAACGCACTATTGCGCGTGATATGCACGAGCGTTTAGGTTTTTTAATTTATGATGAGGAAAGCCGCCCTAAATTCCGTTTAGATCGCAAAAAATTCGGTATTTTAAGCAGAGCCGATATCATTCGATTTGCCAACTTTGCCAGTATAGGTAATCTATTTCCCAAAATAGACCGTGATTTTTACGAAGAAAAATTACGTCAAAGCGTGCAAGTGAAAGGGTTCCAATATGAAGATATTCAACATTTTAAGCAGGAGTTTGATCTGCTCAAAAGTGCGGTCGAAAATCATCGCGTTATTGAATTCAGATACCGTAAAAACAGTAGCAACGAAAGCAAATACTATCGAATCGCACCCTATGCCCTACTGAACAAAAACGGCATTTGGTATCTCATCGGCACCGATAACGGCAAACAAAAGACTTTTTGTTTCACTCAAATGTCGATGATTCGCGCGCTGACAGAAACCTTCACGCCCAACGAACAATTAAAGCGGGAAATCATACAAAACGACAGCATCTCTCACGGCAATCAGCTTGCGGAAGTGGTGGTTCAAGTATCAAAATTCGCCGCCCCTTATTTCTTGCGCCGCAACCTGCTCCCGAATCAGGAACTGGTGCGTAAACTCAACGACGGAGGATTATTACTGGTAAGCAAAAATATAAACGAAATGGATATTATCCCACTGGTGCAGTATTGGATACCGCATTTGGTGGTGATTAGTCCGGTGGAAATACAGAATCAAATCATACATAAATTACAGCAGTATTTAATTGGTAATAATTAATATCTTTTATCCACAAACAAACTATAGGAGAAAATTATGTTTGTACATAATCTAAACTCAACTCAACAATCAGCCCTTCTTTATTTAGCCAAAGTTGTGGCTGAAGCGGATGGAAATTCCGATGAATTACAAACTAATATGGTTGAAATTCTGAAAGCACAATCCAATGCCGATGTTGAAATGAAAGAAACGCAAATTTCCGAACTTCCCGCATTATTTAACACTGAACGTGAAAAATGTTCTTTATTATTAGAATTACTTGGTATTGTTTTAGCTAATAATGAATATCATCGTGAAGAAAAAAGCTTAATTGCTGAATACGCCGATGTACTGGGTATCTCTAATGTAAAATTATTTGCAT
>JBHAFN010000101.1:0-4861 GCA_041856105.1 Bacillota bacterium | reverse complement strand
ATGTTTCTAACAAACTCAACATGCCCCGTTCCGAAAGTGATTTCACGATAGTGATCAGGAATGGTTTCCTTTAAATGCGCCGCAATAATGCGCCCTTTCCCGCTCACAATATCTTCATTTACATCCCCGCCATATATCTTAGCCGCATTGGTAAGATTACCGATGTCCGGATATACGTTAAGATAAGGACTGTCAATCAAATTCACATACTTCATCGCTTTACTTACCGTATCCATAAAAGGAGTTTCCATGGTTTCAAACCCTAATAAGATTCCTTCTTCGGCAGCCATTAAAGCGCAAAGCTTTAAATTGTTTAAAAACCTGAGTCTTGTGTCCACACCCGATTCTTCATAATAAACATCATACCCGGCCAACTGAATAATTCTGATTCCCAATTTCTTCGCAAAAAGTATGGCCTTCCTCATTATCTCCAAACTTTTCACTTCATGAACAGACGAACCTAAGGGATACTTTCTATGCCCGCTAAGACACATGGAATCGATACTTACTCCCGTTTCTTCAATATCATGCAAAATTTCATTCAATTTATCCAAACCATAATCCAGCCTTGCCAACTTTTCATCGGTTTCATCAATACTGATTTCCAAATAGTCAAAACCGAACTCCTTACAATAATTAAGCTTTTCTTTAAGAGTCAAACTGTTGGGCATGCTTTTTTCATACATCCCTAAACGATAGCTACTGCCCATAATAAGCACCCGGCCCATGTTTTCTGAAAAAGTGTTTGTCCAATAAATCATCACTCATCTTCTCGATATTATTATTGATGATTTTACTCTGGATAGCCATCAAAGCCACCTCCTCCAACACCTTAGCATTATGCACGGCATCTTTAGGACTTTTTCCCCAAGTAAAAGGACCATGACTACCAACTAAAACTCCGGGCATTTGATTAGGATCTATTTTAGCCTCGTTAAACGTTTCCACAATAACTTTACCCGTATTCAATTCATAATCATTAACGATTTCTTCTTTTCTCATAACCCTTGTACAAGGAATCTCCCCATAGAAATAATCCCCATGCGTTGTACCGTAGGCAGGAATATTGGCTCTTGCCTGCGCCCAAGAAGTCGCATATGTTGAATGGGTATGCACTACCCCCTGAATATCCCGGAAATTTTTATAAAGCTCTAAATGAGTCATTAAATCGCTGGAAGGCTTATAATGCCCCTCCACCACCTTACCGTCCATATCACAAACAACCATATCACTGACTTTCATGGAATCATATTCAACACCACTCGGCTTGATTACCACCAATCCTTTTTCACGATCAATCCCGGAAACGTTACCCCATGTAAAAGTAATTAATTTGTAATGAGGAAGTAACATATTAGCTTCATATACTTCTTGTTTTAATTTTTCCAACATAATTTCACCTACTTTGTAATTATATAAACCGCAGCTTCATTTTTAGTGTGATTAGCCGCAATAATAAGATCATCATCTTTTCTGTTAACCACATCGATATTGGAAGGACCTACCCCGCTTTCAACAATATTAACTACATACTTGCCGTCAATATGCTGAATGACAAACAACTCGCAATTAACCCTTCTTACTCCCCCGACAAAACTCGGAATACCGGCAATGTTCTTCCCTACCAAGGTATGCGCAAAATCTATTTCATAAGGATAAACAAAATCACAAACATATTCATCACCAATCTTCTTGTAGATTTTCATTGCATTACCGTGAAAAGGCTCGATAGTCATCATCTCTTCCTTTCCGTCATTGTCAAGGTCAATAAAGGCAATTTCACCTACTTGCCCGTCCATAATCTTTTCCACTTCCCATTTATCATTTCCTTGAGGAGTTATTTTTAATACGCCCTGATCGCTTGAAAAATACCCGCAAGTACCGTCATTACTGCGATAATACCCGTGATTGCGATATAAACCGTCCACCAAAAGTTCTAATTTAATATTATCCAAATCATCCAACACGGCAGTATAAATTTGCCCCGGTAAACTCCAATCCTCTTTATGTTTTTTATCTTTGGCGATGGTGGCGCAAATTAAATAATTAACCCCGTCTTTATTAAAAATATCAAATCGATGTAAATACGGAAGACTGATCAAATCCTTAATTACCCAACCGTTTTCCGTATGTTTACCATAAACAAGCTTACTTAAACTCGGATTAACCTTAAGATAAAACTCATTTACCGCAATAAACTCCCCATCCGTATTCGGAATAGGAATAATACTCATACAACCGCCACGATTATCCCAAACCAATTCCTTTTTGGCGAAATTTTCCCCGCTGTACGCTTTGCATATACTGTTTGGATCTTCACTTGCCAACAATAAATTCAATTCTTTATTTACATATATATGACTTGCCGCATAACAACGCACTATATCATCAAGTTTAATTTTTTCTATTTTCATATCTTTCACCTTTGAAAATAAGTTGCCAAAAGGCAACTTATTTAACTAACCCGGCACTGATCAACAGCTCTTTAGCCTCTTTATCAGATAATACATTTTTCATTCCGCATATATGAACGCCTTTTTTAGCGGCATCATCAAACATATTTACGAAGTTTAGCGGGCAAAATACAACATCATATTGAGAAGCGGCGCTTTTCCCTTCCGATAATGAACAGTGATGAATTTCTCTTACATCAAGCCCAAGTTCTTTAGTCGCTTTTTCAACTCTCATTTTCATCATTAATGAAGTTCCTGCCCCGTTGGCACACGCTACTAAAATTCTCATAAAATCCTCCTATTTATTAATTTTTTCTTTATAAGCTTCATAGTCTTCAGTAACCAAGAAGTAGTTTTCCTTGTTTGCACGGTATTGAAGTTGAGGAATTAAAATTAACGCCAATACGACTAAGGCAACACCGCCAAAGCTTAGATACTTCATAACTACCGTAAATACAGGCCATACAACCGCCCAGTCCCACATTCCGAGATATCCTCCATAAGCAGCCATACCTACCCATGACGCAATAAATGCCGAACCGAATACTTGACATAAACCGGAAATAAACGGGAACAACATTGCGGCTTTAACTCCGCCTTTGTTATTGGCAAATACGGCAATTGTCGCATTATCGAAGAATACAGGAACGAAACCGGCAATAACCAGTGTTGGAGATTTTAATAAAATCAATACCATAATAGCCACAAACTGACCTAAAGCCCCGAATAAGAAACCGACCGTAACCGCATTAGGTGAACCGAATCCATAAGTAGCCGCACAGTCGATACCCGGAACAGCTCCCGGAAGTAAACTGTTGGAAATACCTTGGAATGAAACGGTAAGCTCCGTAACGAATGTTCTAACTCCCAATTGTAATATAGCTAAATAAACGGCAAAGTTTAAAGAAGTGGTTAAGATATAGAAGAAGAAATCTTTATTTTTAGCCAAGAATTCTTTTTCAATCAAATAATCTCTACCTAAAACCAATAAAATAGCTCCAAAGAACAAAGTCATCAATACGGATGTCGCTACCATGTTTTCATTAAAGATTGATAAGAACCCCGGAAATTTCATGTCCTCAAGTTTCTTAGTGTTTTTTCCACCCAATTTTTCAGCTAATTTTGAGAATATAAATAATCCGAACATTTGTTGGTGGGCAACCGCAAATCCACCGCCGTCAGTTAAATCCTGAGTGATTTCAACGGTTAAGTTTGTACCGACAGCCCAATACAATCCTAAAATTAATCCCATGATAACCAAGATGGCATTATCATCTAAATGTGGGAAACAGAATAAGATTAACCAGAAAGCCGTAGCTGATTGTTGCATTTGAACGTGCCCGGTTGTAAATACCGATCTTAGTTTGGTATATTTCTTTAATCTAACTAAGATTAAGTTAAATATAAAGGCTACCAACAACAAAAGCATTACTTGTGAAAACGTTCTGCCGAAAACTTCTTCAAGTCCGGAAGTAACCGCATTTTGACCGAAATACGGGTCGATAACCATTGCGTCAAGATTAAATCTGTCTTTTAAACCTACTAAAATCGGACGGAAGTTACTAACCAACCCTCCTGAACCTACACCTAAAATCATGTAGCCGACGGTTGCCTTAATAAATCCCGCAAATGCTTCGTAAATCGGTTTTTTAAGTAATAAATAACCGATAAATACGATTAAACCTATGAAATAAGCCGGTTGTGTTAAAATATTCGTCGCAAAATATTGCCAAATATCCAATAAAACTTTCATATTATTCTCCCTTAATTATTATATTTTTTCGCTACCCTTATAAGATCTTCATCATTTTTAACTTCTAATAAATCTTCCACAAGACTTTCGTTCATTAACGTTTCGGAAAGTTCCATCATATTCGCTAAATGTTCATCATGATTTGTAGAAACCAATGTAAAGAATAATTTTGCATCTTTCTCACGATCGTTTTCATCAAAGATAACCGGTTCTTCAACCTTCATAAAACCGATGCCCGTTTTTAAAGTCCCTTTAGCGTTTTCGGTAGAATGCGGCATGGCAATGTTAGGCGAAATTACAATATACGGTCCGTATTTTTCTACACATTCAATAACGGCATCAATATATTCACTTGTAATAAACCCTTCCTTCAATAAAGGCTCGCCACAGCCTATCAAAGCATCTTTCCAATTATCAAATTTTTCATGATAACAAGTAACCTTATTATCCAATATTTTCTTTAATAAACTGTTCATTATAGTATACTCTTGAACGGTACATTCCTTTTTTCCGTGAAACAATCTTCGAAACCACGTCTGTAATGGAATTTATTAAGATCTTTGTCTTGCGGCCAAGTGTATTTTCCGCCCACATCCCAAATAAACGGTTTAAACTTATAATTTAATGCATCTTTCTTGAAATTATAAATCAAATT
>JBHAFN010000100.1:0-3845 GCA_041856105.1 Bacillota bacterium | reverse complement strand
TGATTTTGACAAAACGATTTATAAAGATGACAGTACGGCGGATTTTGTACTGTATACTTTTAAAAAATATCCCAAGACTTTATTGGCTTTACCTAAAATAGCTTATTACGGCAGTTTGTACGTTTTAAAGTTAATTGATAAAACCGTATTTAAGGAAAAGCTTTATGATTATTTTAAATATTTGGAAAATATTGATAAAATAATAGATGAATTTGTAGATGAATATTACTATAAAATTCAAGCATGGTATTTTGATAAACAAAAAGAAGATGATTTAATCATTTCCGCTTCGCCGTATTTTTTAGTTAATGCTTTCCGTAAGAAGATGAACGTTAAATACTTAATAGCTTCCAATGTCGATAAGCATACGGGAAAATATGACGGTTTAAACTGTTATGGGGAAGAAAAGGTCAACAGATTTCACAAAGCTTATCCTGATGGGAAAATTAATGAATTTTATTCGGATTCATATTCGGATACACCCTTAGCCAAACTTGCCGATAAAGCCTATTTGGTTACGGATGGGAAATTAGAGGAATGGGACTATGCAAAATAAAAGTTTGTTTAAAAATCTTTCCTACAATACAATCGGAATGATTTTATATAATATCGCCTTGTGGATATTGGGATTTTTTATTTTAAGAATCCTCGGTCCTGTTCAATCCGGATATTATAGTGTGGCAATGTCTTTGGGGGCTACTTTATACGGCATAGCTTTATGGGGATTAAGAAGTTATATCGTTTCCAATAACGAAGAGTTTTCTTATGCCGATTATATTGTCGTAAGATTGTTTTCCATTGCGGTATCCGTAATAATATTGATGTTTTATTTAGCTTTTTCCCAATATGATACTTATTTAAATATTGTCATAATTTTATATTCTTTGTTTAAGTTTGCCGAAGCTTTAATCGAACTTTTGGATTGTTTTTATCAAAAAGCTTTAAAAATGGATATTAATGCCAAATCGATGATTATCAGATCGCTTTTATTAACGATCGGTTTTTATTTAAGTCTGATAACCGCAAGAAGTTTAATAGTCGGCTTGATTGTCATGATTTTAATAACGATTGCGGTTTTGTATTTTTATAATTTTAAAAAACTTAAAGAAATTGATTTTAATTTCAGCGGAGAATTTAAACATTTTAAAAAAATAGTAATCGCCACTTTTCCGATTATGAGTTTTGAAATGCTCAGCGCCTTGATTGTGGCTATTCCCCGACTTAGATATTCGCTGATCGGCGATATCGGTTTACTGGGCATATATTCTTCCATCTATACGATTATCGTGTTCTTACAATTGGTAATTCAAATATTAATTGTTTCGTTTGCGCCTTATATGGCCAGAAATTATCAAAACAATGAAACTAAAGGTTTTTTAAAAAAGCTGGGGTTATTGTTTGCGGTCAGTATCGCTTTGGCGATAATTGCGGAAGTTTGCGTTTATTTCTTAGGTGAATTTGTAATCGGTTTGTTATACGGAAGCGAGATTGCGCCATATTACAGCTATATGTATTTGGCTATTATCAGCGGTACCACCTTGGGGATGACATGGATATTTAGCCAGTTATTTGTTATATTAAAGAAGAATTATACGCAATTAATCTGTGTTTGTATCAGCGTATCGGCTTGTTTTGTATTATCCGATTATTTGATTAATCCTACGGATTTAAACAGTATTTCAACGGTATTGATTTATGCACATTTAATATTTTGTGTTGTTGCGATATTGATTTTGTTGATAACTCATTTTAGAAAGGTTGGCTTGAGTGATTAGATTATTATTAAGTGTTTTACTGATAATTTTTATCTCTTCCGGGATCGGAATTCAAACAAATAAATTTTTAAACATTAAAGACAACGGCTTTCAAACGGTCATCGGATTTATTGTTTTTATGGCGTTATTACAAGGGTTGTACTATCCTGCGCAAATATTTAATTTGCCTTTTAAATATATTGTTGCGGTAAGCGGCTTATTAATTATATGCGGATTGTATTTATCTTTTATCAATATAAAAGAGGTAATAAAGGAATTTATCAATGTCAGATTTTTAATTGTTCTGTTTAGTGTGGCTTGTTTCAGTTTGGTAAGCGGCAATACCTATTTGGATATAGAATTGTCGGATTCGGCCACCTATCTTAATTACATCGCTCAAAATATTAATATTGACCGTTTGAATATGTTTAATCCGATTAACGGATTGTACGGTAACGAATGGGATATATACTATTTATATCAGGGATATTATCATTTCGGTTCGTTTTTATGTTGGCTGATAAATGCCAATCGCTATATTTTTAATACCGGCAGTTTTATAGCCAACATCACGATTTGCAATTGGGCGTTGGGATTAATTTACAGCTTTATATCTTCTATGTTTATTGTAAATATCTTAAATTATTTTAAGCTTAAAAGTCGTTTGTTTAATTATAGCGTCGGGTTGTATTTGTTGTTTTATGCCAATTTTTATTATTGGAAAGTAGCGTTTAGTTTTTATGGAAATACTTATCGGGTAATTTTGGCTTCGCTATTGATATTTTATATTTATCTTTGGCTCAAAGAAAATAATCCGTTGATAAAATATTTGTTTCCGATAATTATTTTGGCGGGATTATCTTTTACAAGCAGTTTTTTGTTTATATCATTTGTAATTATGTTTGTCTTGGCGGTTTATTTATTTATGATTGAAAAGGAAAAAACCATTTATGATATGTTTACCTTTGTATCTCCGATCGTTTTTTTCGGAGTTATCATGTTCGGGAAGGTTTACAACAACATTCTGATTGCCGGGATTATTTTTATTGTAATCATATATGGGGGAAGATTACTTAAACCGATTAGAAGAGAAATGTATCACCTTGATGACTTCTTTTATAAGCATATTAAATTGATTGTCTTCATCATTATACCGCTGTTATTGGCGGTTGCTTCGCTGTATATCAATTTAAATATAGATCGTTATGTAGCCAGCTATGCTCATTATTTTGAGGATCATCAAAAATATGACATGATTAAGGACTATTTCTTTATTTATTCCAATTATTTGGATAATATTTTAAATGTATTCAGATGGGTAGGACTTATTTTGTTTGTGCTTAAGGCTAAACAAAACGAAGATAAATATATTAAAAATTTAATTTATATAACCTTTTTGATCTTTTTAAATCCTTTGTGTACATCCGCCTTGGCATTTGGACTTACCGGAATAGTTTATTATCGTTTAATTGAGGTTGTTTTTAATCCGTTTATGGAACTATTGATGTTTATATCGTTATATAAAATGATTGAATGGCGAAAAATAGCCGAATATAGTTTTACGTCAGCTTTAATCGGTTGTGTTTTACTGGGTAATTTATTTTCTTTCGTTAACGTAAATGAAGGGTTGTATACTTTCTATATTAACGGAGGGAAAAATACCAATCCTTTGGAGAAGATTACTCAAAATGAAATTCAGGCGATATTTGAGGTTAAACGTTTGGTTGATGAAGCTGAAGATGATCAAATAGTGGTCGTATCTCAAACAAGCGCATTAAGGTCTTATATTCCCGATGCCTATCAATTATTTACGGCGCGAGATTATTTCTATGACGGCTATCGAATAAATGAAGATTTTTATCAAATCGCCAGAAGACATTATAGTTGGGATCCTTGGTATTTAATTAAAGATACTCATTATGAAAATACCTGTTTGTATTTAAGAGAGTATGATGTCGACTATATATTGTTGGAATATTGGGAAAACAGCGAGTTTGACAAATTCAGCGATGCCTGTGCGCTTACAACCTTTACGGGTTCAAACTATAAAGTGAAGAAAGTGGTAAAAGAATGAAGAAAATTTTGGAAATT
>JBHAFN010000099.1:0-3884 GCA_041856105.1 Bacillota bacterium | reverse complement strand
CAACTTCTTTAAAAATATGCATACACAATAAATCGTCGTCATCTATATCTAAATACGGACAATTTTGTTCCAAAACAAATATTTTTGACCTTTCTTTTAATATTTTAAATAATTCTATTGTTGATAAATCACTAAACCTTTTTACTTTCCACATTTTAATTCTCCTAAACAATGTTTTTTATATATTATCATTTTTTATAAACATTGCAATTAACAATAAAAAATATATATTTTTCAACAACTGTGGAAAAGTGTGGAAAATACATTTTTATGCGATAAATAGAGGGTTTTCTAACTGTGGAATATCTTAAAATAAAAATTATAAATTTTAACTTATAAAACTTTCCACATTTTTTTATGTGTTAATAAACTTATCAACAAATTATTAACAATTTAATTTTATGGAAAACTGTGGAAAACTTCGTCAAATACGGATGAAATAAGCTTATTTGTTTATATTTATATTGTGGAAAAATAAAAACTGCTGTTTTTTTATGTGGTAATTGTGGAAAAATACCTTTATTATTATATTGCACTATAAATGTTTAAGAGGGATTTATTATGTTAGACAACAGCGTTTTTCTAAAAAAACTATGGGATAGGACATTGGAGCTTATTAAACAAGCCAACGCAATTGACAGTCAAATTATTGATGCGTTTTTTACCGGAGCCTCTTTGGTGGAAGTTAATGAATCAAAGGCGATAATAAAAGTTGAAAACGTTATTTCGCAATCAATATTAAACAATGATATTGAAATTATCAAAATTTATCTTCAAGAAGCTCTGGAAATTAAAAAGCCGATCATAGTAGAAATAGTCAGTAAATATGATTATGCCAAACCAATCAGACCTGCCGAAACTTCCTTAATGGAATTTGAAGGTGAATCTATTAACAGAGATAGAACTTTTGATAATTTTGTGGTAGGTGATTGTAATCGTGAAAGTCATGCGGCTGCCTTAGCCATTTCCTATCAAATAGGTAAATTATTTAATCCTTTATTTATATACGGTAATTCCGGTTTAGGAAAAACACATTTATTATTCGCCATCGGAAATTATGTAATAAAAAACGATCCGACCAAAAAAATATATTATACCGATTCTTTAAAATTTGTAGAAACCGTTGCCGACAATATTAAAAACGGCAGTATCGATGCCTTTAAAAAATACATGTACAGCATAGATATGTTATTGATTGATGATATTCAGTTTCTGGCTAATAAAGAAAAATCACATGAAGTTTTCTTTACAATTTTTAATGAATTGGTTAATAACGGTAAACAAATTTGCATTGCGTCAGATCGATTACCTCAAGAAATTAAAGGATTGGAAAACAGATTGATAAGCCGATTTAATTCCGGCTTGTCCGTCGGTATAGATTCTCCCGAATTTGAAACATCTTTAGCTATTTTAAAAATGAAATTACAAAATTCCGGTTTTGATCAAAACACTATTGAAAATGATGCTTTAAGTTTAATCGCATCTAATTTCAGTAAAGACGTAAGAAGTCTGGAAGGTGCTTTAAACAGAGTAATATTTTATTCAATTCAATTTAAAAAAAGCGATGGAAAAATTGATTTGGAGCTTGCCAGCAATGCCTTAAGAGGTCAAACCGTAGTATCCGATAAGTCAGGAATAAGTCCTAAAAAAATTATTAAAGTGGTATCCGAATATTACAATCTTTCCAAACAACAAATCACTTCAAAAACCAGAACAAAGAATGTGGCTATGGCAAGACATATTTCCATATATCTATGTCGTAAATTATTAGATTTATCGTATATCAAAATAGGTGAAGAATTTGGAGGAAGAGATCACTCCACGGTGATCAGCTCATGTGAAAAAGTTGAAAATCAAATTATGTCAAATTCCGCCTATAAACATGCGGTTAACGAAATTGAAAATCTTATCAAACAATAAATTATCAACATTTCCAAACTTTTAAACCACATCTAAAAATGTTAAAATTATAGTGTTGTTAAGGGCATTAAAGATAGTTTTCCACATATCCACACCCTTAATACTAATAAATGTAAATATAAATAATGTATAAGGAGCGCATCATGAATTTCAAAATTTCAAAAAATGTATTATATAACTCACTACAAATAGTTTCCAGAGCTATTTCCAATAATTCTCCGTTACCGGCTTTATCCGGAATAAAAATTGACGTTGAAAAAGATACAATAACTTTAACCGGCAGCGATGCTGAAATAAGTATAAAAAAAGTGTTGGACAACAATAAATTGGAAAATCTTAATTTAGTGGTAATTGAAGAAGGAAGTATCGTTATTGAAGCGAGATATTTATTGGAAATTGTCAGAAAAATAGACTCGGATGAAATCAGTTTTGAAATTGTAGATGGTTCATTAATTAAAATTGTCGGTAAAGCAACTGAATATAAAATTAACGGCATAAGAAGCAGTGAATATCCTTCCATAGATTTTAATAAACCGAATAAAAGTTTCCAAATTAATTCCATAGTATTACAAAAAATAATTAATCAAACCACTTTTGCGACCAGCGATAAGGAAATTAGACAGGTGTTGACGGGAGTTAATTTTAAATTAATTGACAATACTTTGGAATGTGTTGCTACAGACAGCTTCAGATTGGCAAGAAAAAGAATTAAATTAAATTCCGATATAAATTTTAATATTACTGTTCCTTCAAAAAGTTTAAATGAAATATCCAAATCTATTGAAGGTGATGAAATGATCAATATTGCGATAAGTAATAAGCTTGCTCAATTTTATATTAATAATACTTTAATTCAAACAAGATTAATCGAAGGAGCATATCCTGAAACCGATCGTCTAATCCCTACAACATTTAAAAGTGAAATAATTGTTGACGCAAGGGAATTTATCAATACCATTGACAGAGCTATCTTCATCAAAAATGAAGGAGTTTCAATAATTAAATTATCGATAAGTAAAGATAAAGTGGTTATAAGCAGTAAATCGCAAGAGGTCGGATCTATTCAAGAAGTTTTAACTCCAAAGAAAATAATCGGTGATAATATCGATATCAGCTTCAGCGGTAATTTTGTTTTGGAAGCGATCAGATATTTAAATGCCGATGAAATTAAAATCAACTTTAGCGGAGAAATGAAACCTTTTATTATCGAAAATCCGAATGATTCATCAATTATTCAATTGGTGTTACCGGTAAGAACATATAATTAGCTCTATTGTTAAAATAGAGTTTTTTAGTGTTTAAATTTAATTTAAGAAGAGTTTAGTATTTTTAATATACACCTATATAAAAATATTTTTGTTGATTATATGCGTTATTAACGGCATAAAAGCTTGTTTTATGATATAATACTAAAGGGTTTTTACCCTTTTGGAGATAAAATGACAAAAATAAATACCGATTACATCACTCTAGGTCAATTACTAAAGGTGGAAAATATTTTTTCTACCGGTGGAGAAGTAAAAATGTTGATTTCCACATTAGATATTGAAGTTAATGGAGAAAAAGAAAACAGAAGAGGCAGAAAGCTTTATCCAAAGGACAAAGTTAAAGTTCTTAATAAAGAATTTATTATTGAAAAATGATTGTTAAAGAACTGAAGCTGAGAAATTTTCGTAATTTTGAAAAAGCCCATATTTTTTTTAATGAAAATTTGAATGTTTTAACAGGATTGAACGGACAGGGTAAAACAAATCTTTTGGAGAGTCTGGTATTCTTATCTACCACTCATTCGCATCGTTTAAATGACGATCAAAAACTGATCATGTTTAAAAAGGAATTGGCCAATATTGAATGTAAATATTTTGACGTTATTGAATATAATATCGGTGCCATTATTCATCAAAAAGGAAAAACTTTATTGATTAATAAACAACCGGTATTAAAAAGCAGTGATTTTATCGGTT
>JBHAFN010000098.1:0-2857 GCA_041856105.1 Bacillota bacterium | reverse complement strand
TTATTGCTTTAATGGTGGTGGTTTTCCCGGCACCGTTTTGTCCGATAAAACCGGTTATATATCCTTTAGGAACATCAAAGCATACATTCTTTAAACTAAAGCTGTCGTAGCGTTTACATAAATTTTTTATTTCTATACTATTCATGATCTTCTCCATAGATATTGTCAAAAATAACTAACATATCTTTTTTATTTAAATTAATGCTTTTGGAATACTTAATCGCTTCCATAAAACAATCTTCAATGCTTCTAAGAACCTGTTCCTTAATAAGATTACTATCCGTCGGTAAAACATAAAAGCCTTTTCCCTGAACGCTGGTGATAAATCCCTCTTTTTCCAGCTCGTTGTAAGCTCTGGTAGTTGTTATAACGCTGATTCTCAGCTCCTTTGCCAATTGTCTGATAGAGGGCAACAATTCATTTTCTTTCAGGCTTCCCCTAATAATTTCGTTTTTAATTTGATTTTTTATTTGTTCATATATTGGTTCATTAGAAGAATTTAAAATAATAATATTCAAACCATCACCTCTCTGTATATATACTATATATACAGTATATACTCTATTATCTGTTTTTACAATAGCTATTGATAAATTATTTAATTAGTATATAGTTAAATCAGGAGGAATACACATGAGTAAAGTTGCGGTTATTTTAGCAAACGGTTTTGAAGATTTTGAAGCAATCGTTATTGCCGATATTTTAAGAAGAGCAGATATTCACTGTGATTTAGTAGGTTTAGACAGCTTAGAAGTTGTCGCTTCTCACAAAACGAAGGTAATTGCCGATAAAATTTTAAATGACGAGATAGTTGATTATGATATGATCGTACTTCCCGGAGGATTACCCGGTTCAACCAATTTAAGAGATAGCGATTACCTGATTGAAATTATTAAAAAAATGAATGAGGCAAATAAATATATTTGTGCGATATGTGCCGCTCCGATGGTATTGGAGAAAGCGAATTTATTAAATGACAAATATTTTACGGCCTACGGCAACAGCTTTAATAAAGAAAAGTATTTAGATCAGCTTGTTGTAATAGACAATAATATAATCACAAGCAGAGGTCCGGCGACATCACTGGAATTTGCCTATACGTTAGTAGATGTATTAGGTAAAGACTCCTCCGTTTTAAAAGAGAAAATGTTATATAACTACTTATTAAAACAAAAAAGTACGGAATGTGAATAATTAAATCCAAAGTACCAATTTACACAGAATAAAAAATATGTACTTTTATAGAACATATCCACCTAGCCTATGTATATCCATCTTATTTTGGTGGAATCCAAAAAAAGCTAATTACCAACATAAAAAGATCCCCTTATACGCAAATCACCGTAAACAGGGAATCTTTTGGTTCTATAAATTCTGGTGTTGGTGGGATAAAATCCCGTAAAAAGCAAATCGAGGTATAAGGCGTCCAATAGGATGCCTTATTTCATGTTAAGTTAAATTTAACCATAGTATTAGAAATAAGTAAAATTCTGATTTTAAATTGAACAAAGGATTTATAACCAAAGGCAATCCGTTTAATAACTTTAATTAAATTGTTAATCCCTTCAATAGCTCCATTAGAGAAATCATAAGTAAATGAATTGGAAATGTAAGCTTTATATTCTTTAATCGTTTTAACGGAAGTTTTCATATAATCGGAAATCATATCGGATGCATTATCAACAGCTTTATATAATTCATCAACTTTCTTACTTTTAATTGCATGAAGTAAATCTTGGTATAGGTAATAGGTTTCTTTAAGCTCATTATCGGTATTGATAATGTAATCAACTATATCAACTTCCCTCATAAGATGAGAGAAACAGGTAAAGTGTTTAAATTGGTTATCATCCAAGTCATTATGATTTTTAAGGAGTAATCTCCAATATCTTTTTAACTTGTTGTAGTTTACTTTATCATTTTTCATAGCTTTTACTCTTGTCTTATTCAGAGATCTGCCGATCAATTGAATTATATGGAACTTATCAATGATTATCACGGCGTTAGGAAATACTTTCTTAACTAAAGAAATATAAGGACTGTACATATCCATACAAACCGTTTTAACAGATAGTCTAGCTTTTCTAGTATAAGACATAAAGTATCTTATAAGGGAATTAAGCTTTCTATCTTCCAATATGTTTATGATCTCATTGGTTTGATTATCAGTGAATATAAATGACATAGCGGAATCAACCGATTTAACCGATTTAAATTCATCAATACTTATATGGTCAGGTAAGAAGTTCTTAACAATTTTGAAGTTTTTATATAAGCTGTGAAGGATTTTATTAACCGTTGAATGAGATACATTATTGTTTAAACTTATATCTTTCTCAGATAATTTCTTTTTGGAATCTAAGATTATAGAATGTTTAGTATTATTCGAGATAAAACAATTAGGTTGAACAATGTTGGAAGTGGCAATAAAGGTATGTTTACAATTACGACATATGAATCTTTGTTTATATAGTTTTAAAACGGTGTTTAATCCGGAGGTTTTAGGTAATTTAATATCAGAAGGTTTGGTACCGTTTTTAATAATAGAGTTATTCTCATTTATACAACCGCATAGAGGACAAATATCAGGAGGATTATAAGAGAGAAGAGCACTGACAACAGTTGTATTAACTCCTTTGATTTTAACGGTTTTAACACAATTATCTTTAAAAATAATATTTTTATCTTGGATATTTAAGATTTTAGATATATCATATGTAATGGACATAAGCAATAACTCCTTTCTTTTATTTGTGATGATTTAATTGTACAGGATATTATCTGCTTATGTCCTTTTTTATTTAAAAAATTAAAAAGGTGTCAGCTTTCACCAACACCAGAATTTATAGAACCTATT
>JBHAFN010000097.1:0-3695 GCA_041856105.1 Bacillota bacterium | reverse complement strand
TCATCATTTATCTCCTTTGTAATCCGATTATCCTATAAATTATAAGATTATAGAATAGCTTTATCTCTTTCTGGAATTAATTACCGGATTATTGTTCAAATCGAGATTTAAACATAAAAAATTTTTTTATGGAAATAAAAAAACAAGGATCAGATTATCTTCTCCTCGTTATATCTTTCCAAATTATTGATTACTTCTCCATGCTGATATTGCAGTTTGACATTCATATTATAATCTTTCATATAAATTAAGGCGTAGATTATATCCAGCACATAATGCATGGCGGTTCTTGAAGCGAATGAACCCATTTTGTTACTTCTGTCTTTTTCGTTTTTTTCAATTAAAAGTCTGATATCGGCTTTCTTTAAATAAATACTGTTCTTGTTGGAACAAAGCATAATCACTTTAATACCGTTAGCCTTAAACAATTTCATCCAGTCATTTATTAAACTGCCCGTCCCGTAGTTGGAAACGATAATCGCCACCGGATTTTTAGCTTTTTTTATGCGCATAAACGTATCATATCCGATTAAAGTCTTGGAAATGACCGGAAGACCTATCTTACCTAATTTATAAGCAAAATCTTCCGCAATCAATAAAGACGGTCCTACTCCTCTTGTTTCAATATAATCGGCATTGTTAATTAATTCGGCAGCCTGTTTAATCGCTTCTTTGTCTAAAATATTATATGCGTCCATTAACGCCTGATAATGTAAATTTAAAAATGTTTTGGCTACATCTTCAAATGAAGCGTTGGGTACAATGGGCATATCGACTTCTATGCGTTCTTCATTGATTAAAAAAGTATTTATTTCCGTAGCAAGTTTAATTCTAAAATCAGCATACCCCTTCATTTCCAGCTTCTTACAAAGTCTTACTATGGATGAAGGCGATGTATATGTAACTTTAGCAAGTTCTTCAACGGTTAAATCGGTAACTTCCTTGGGGTGTTCTAAAACATACTCGACAATTGATAAATCTAAACTGGAAAATTGGCTTTTATCTTTAAGTTTTTCAAGTAATAACATACATATCTCCTACTTGAAATATTTTACCATAATTATTTCCCAAAGTAAAAATAAGGCGCTTGAATGGTATAATTATAAAAAAGGAGCTTAAGAAAATGATTATTGTAAATGCAGCGATGAAAGGCGATGAAATTGTTAAAGCTATAACTGCTCTGGAAGGAAAAAATATTACCTTCATCAAAAAAGAAGGCTTAAAGCATTACTTTGAAAGTCCTAATGAAACGGAAGATGGCGCTTTTATTAAAACCATGTTGAAAAAAGATCCTCGATTCAGCACTTTATATACCGCCGTAGAAGTAAAATAGCCGGATAATCTCCGACTTTTTTCTTTTAAAATTAATGATGTATACAATTACTCATTTTTTTAATTTAAAGATAAATCTGAGTATTTTATTTTTTAAAGAGTTTTCTTTTTTGATCATTTTTTCTCTGGTTAAATCAAACAGCTTATATATTTCCTTATTCTTTGTAAAATCATTAATAATAACAAATCCCGCTCCGACAGCCTTCTTCTTTAAAATCAGATTGCCGTCTTGGGGAAGATATAAATAATAGTCTTCCGTATCATCAATAATCTTCAACATATTATTTCGAATACCGATAACATTATATATTTTATTATTGGTAAGATCCGCTCCGTTGGGATTGCCGATAAATCTGACTCTGCCGATAACCTTGACGGTTTCATATTGCTTTGTTTCAAGATTTAATCTTTGACATGTTCTATCTACCATATAACCTCCGATAAAATTAAAATTACGGGAATAGTGATTAAGCAAAACAGAGTAGACAAACTTACTATTCTTGCCCCGTATTCATAATCACCGCCGTATTGTTGAGTAAGCATTGCCACCATTACGGCTACCGGAGCGCTTGCGGCAATCAACACCACTTTTTTAATGGCATAAAAACGTTCGGGTACCAACATCAATAAAAATAAAGTTATCAAAGGAACGACAATTAATCTGACAAAACTGATGAAATAAGCGTCTTTAGTTTTAAACACTTCAATTACATTGCTTTTGGCAATGTATGTACCTAAAACCATCATTGCCAAAGGAGTGTTTAAATTCCCGATCGTGGATATGGGAGAATGTAATATTTCCGGTAATTTTATCGGTGAAATAAATACCAGCATTCCTAAACCCAAACCGATTATAGCCGGAGATTTTAAAATCAATTTCGGAGTAATTAAATCTTTTCTTCCGCTTACCAAATAAACGCCTACCGTCCAGCTCAATAAATAAAACGCCAAGATAAAAGCACTTAAATATTTAATATATTCAGTACCCATAATACTTTGAACCAAGGGTATTCCGATAAAGCCCGCATTGGAAAAAGCAATCGCAAACTGTCCGATTTTATTCTTGTCTTTATAGATGATTTTAGCGATCAATAACCCTAAAAAAACGGATAAAGCAGATAATACAAAAGATATCAATATTTCCATTAATGTTTCCAGACTGAAGGCAATATTGAAAGATGTAATCATTATCGCCGGAGTACATATCCTTAAAAGAATATTGGTAAGTTGTTGAGTTCCTTCTTCACTTATCCATTTCTTATAAAAAATAAAATAGCCTACTCCCATTAAAATGAACATTTTTACTATTTGATTTAATATTGTAATTCCAACTTCCATAAAAACTCGTACTATCTCCTTTAAAATATTAAAGAAAGGTATTTAACCTTTCCGTTATGCTATTCTTTCGTAAATATCAATTAATTCCGTAGCTATGATTTTAAACGCTTCAGCACTCATCAATTGATCTTCGGCATGCATTAACAGTAATTGGAATTCCACCTTGTTGCCGCTTGCTTCTTGTTGAATTAATTCGGCATGGGCATGATGCCCTTCCACAAATACTTTTTCTCCTTCTTCAATATTAGCACGAGCTTCTGAGAACTTACCTTCTTTAGCAAGTTGGATTGCTTCAATATACATACTTCTGGCAGTACCAACGGCGGATATTATTTGAAAGCTAATAAGTTCTAAACCGTCCATTATTCTTCTCCCATCTCTTTTCTGGCATATTTAACTACCGCTTCCCCGTTCATTGTCCCGTAATCTCTCATTTCGATACAACGAATGATTTTATCAGGATATTGTTGTTGAAGCTTCTTTTCATTGAAACGAACTTGCGGTCCTAAAAGCACGATATCAGCTGAAGGAACTTGAGCAGGTGCTTCTGCCAATGAATATGCAGCGATTTCATAGTCATATCCGTTACTTTCCGCATATTGTTTCATCTTTGTAACAAGTAGACTGGTTGACATTCCTGCTGCACACAATAAAGTAATTTTTTTCATAAATATCTCCTTTAATATCTTTTTACTAACTTAATTTTAAGGTAATCTAAATTTTTACTCAACTGTTTTTGTTTATTTGGTAAAAATTTTTATAGCTTCATTGACATTATCAACAATATAATTGGCTTTTTCCTTCAAGGGCTTAATTCCGTTTCGCATGGCAAAGCGATATTTGGCATGTAAAAACATGGATATATCGTTTTCGGAATCACCGATTACGCCTATATGATCTTCATCAATATTGTAATATTCACTCAATATGGAAACCGCTTTTCCTTTACTGCACCCTTTTTTTACCACATCGATATTATCAACGTCCGAACTGACAAACTCATACATATTACCGTATTTATCTTT
>JBHAFN010000096.1:0-3225 GCA_041856105.1 Bacillota bacterium | reverse complement strand
TTGCCAAACCGATTTTATTGGAAAAATATAACATTGAATTGGAAATTGAAGTATTGGATGATTACTATGTATTTAACAAAGCTTTAGATGCCGGTGAAGTTGACGCCAACTACTTCCAACACGTACCTTTCTTCAATACGGAAGTTGAAACAAACGGTTATAAAATTTCCAATGTCGGAGGAATCCATATCGAACCTTTCGGATTTTATTCAAAAACCGTTAAATCAACCGATGAAATCAGCGATGGGGCTACGGTTGTTATTTCCAACTCGGTAGCCGATCACGGAAGAATTTTATCAATCTTGGCAAAAGCCGGTTTAATTACCTTGGCTGACGGTGTAGACGCTTTAAATGCCACCATTGAAGATATCGTGGAAAATACCAAGAATTTAAAATTTGTTGAAGTTAAACCGGAATTATTGGTTTCCGCTTATGAAAACAACGAAGGTGAACTTGTAGCGATTAACGGTAACTATGCTATTCAAGCCGAATTAAATCCGGTAACCGATGCCGTGATTCTTGAACAAGCCGATGAAACCAACCCTTATGTAAACATCATTGCCGTTTCAACAGGAAGAGAAAACGATGAAAGCATTAAAGCGTTGGTAGAAGTATTGAAATCTGACGAAGTAAAAGAATTTATCAGAACTACTTGGGCTGACGGTTCGGTAATTCCTGCCGAATAAAAAAATAATCATTGCATAATATGCAGTGATTTTTTAATATGGAAAAGAAGGGACCGGTATAAAATGTACAGTTTTAAAAATGATTATAATCAATTGGGACATAAAAACATTATTAATCGCTTAAATGAAATCGCCGATAATCAATATGGCGGCTACGGGTTGGATGATATAAGCATACAGGCAAAAAACAAAATCAGAAGGATGTTGGGATGTAATGCGGATATTCATTTTCTGGTTGGCGGAACCCAAAGCAACATGATTGTCATTTCTTCCATATTAAAACCTTATCAGGGAGTTATCAGTGCTGACAGCGGACATATCAATGTACATGAAACGGGAGCGATAGAACATACCGGGCATAAAGTTTTATCCTTGGCTTCCAAAGACGGTAAATTAACCTCGGCAATGATTGAAAATTGCTTAAAGGAACATTATGACGACGCCAATGCCGAACATACGGTCATGCCTAAAATGGTCTATATTTCCAATCCTACCGAATTGGGGACAATATATTCCAAGAAAGAATTGAGGGCAATTCATGAGGTTTGTAAGGAATACGGCATACCCTTATTTATGGACGGGGCCAGACTTGCCTATCTTTTTGATGCAAGAGGCAATGATGTTTATTTTAAGGATTTAAAAGATTTGGTCGATGTTTATTATATCGGCGGGACTAAATGCGGGGCAATGCTTGGAGAAGCGGTTGTTTTTAACGATTTAAGTTTGTCTGAAAATTTCAGATACAACATCAAACAAGGGGGAGGTTTGTTGGCTAAGGGGTATTTATTGGGAGTTCAGTTTGACGAGCTGTTTACCGATGACTTATATTTAAGTTTAGGGAAATACGGTAATAAGCTTGCCGATCAATTGGATGTCGGTTTAAAAGCTTTAAAGGTTAAAATGTTTGTGGAAAGATACAGTAATCAAATCTTTCCTATTCTTGATAATAGGGTGATTGAAAAACTCAAAGAAAAATATGCCTTTGAATTTTGGGGTAAGATTGATGAAACTTCCTCCTGTATCAGGTTGGTTGTTTCTTGGGCTACCGATCAAAAGATGATTGAAGCTTTTTTAAAGGATTTAAAAGAGTTGATTTAGGTTAAAGGGGTTGTATATTTGCAAGACAATGGTAATAATGCTATAATTTACTCCATGTTGAAAGGAAGTGAGATGTCTTGGACGATTCGCCTATACCGAGTAAGGTATCGATGTATTTAAATAAATATATTTTAAAGCTGATCAGGCTAAGACTGCTTCGCCTTTTATTTATTCGCAATTAATGAATATTAAAGAGTAAATGAAAGGAGTGTTAATAATGAATAACAATACGATGATTTTTGTTTTAATAATATTGGTTTTACTATCTTCAATGTTCAGTTCCATTGAAACGGCTTATTCCAGCGCCAACAGGATAAGATTGAAAAACTTGGCGGAAGATGATCATAACGCCAAAAGAGCTTTAGATATTTTGGAGAATTTTGATCGTTTTTTAAGTACGATTTTAGTCGGGAATAATATTGTTAATATTGTGGCTACTACGGTTGCGACCGTATTGTTTACCAATATATTTTCGGGTAACGGTCCGACCATATCAACTGTTGTAATGACTTTGATAATCTTAATTTTCGGAGAAATTACTCCTAAAAGTATCGCCAAGAAAATGCCGGAAACCATTGCGATCAAATTCAGCGGGACGGTTAAATTTTTAATATTTATTTTAACGCCGTTTACCATTTTATTTAAAGTAATTAAAATTATTTTGGATAAGGTGATTAAGGTGGATGAAGATGATTCCGATATTACCGATGAATTGATGACGATGGTTGAAGAAGCGGAAAGCGAAGGGGATCTTGAAGCGCATGCCAGTGATTTGATAACGGCGGCGATTGAGTTTAACGATTTGGATGTCAGAGATATTCTTACTCCAAGAGTTGATTTGGTAGCTGTGGATATTGATATGGATGTTGAAAAGATTGAAGAAACCTTCCGCCTCAATTCTTTTTCCAGACTTCCCGTGTATGAAAACTCCATTGACAATATTATCGGGGTCATCCATGAAAAGGATTTTTACAGCTTGCTTTATAAAAAATCCGGAAATATCAAGCAGATTATTAAATCGACGATGTATACCAGTCCGCATGTAAAGATATCTACTCTATTAAGACAACTGCAAAGTTCCAAATTGCATCTTGCGGTTGTATTGGACGAATACGGCGGAACGGCAGGGATAATTACTTTGGAAGACATTTTGGAAGAGCTGGTAGGGGAAATTTGGGATGAACATGATACGGTAAAGGAATTTTATAATAAAATAGCGGAGAATGTTTATCTGGTTGACGGCAGCGTTGAACTTGATGATTTGTTTGAAAGATTTGATGTCGATAATGTTGAGGATATCGATTATGTAACGCTTAGCGGTTGGGTTATACATCAGTTTGACAATATTCCCAAACCGGGGGATAAATTCAGCTTTGAGAATTTGGATATTTTAGTTACCAAGGCGGATGAAAGAAAGGTAAATGAAGTAAAAATCACCGTT
>JBHAFN010000095.1:0-6582 GCA_041856105.1 Bacillota bacterium | reverse complement strand
ATACCGACCATTTCAAGTAATGCATAAGCTAATTCTTTATGATTTTTCGGCAATTTATTATCCGTTTCGGTCATTGCCACCAAGATATTTTCCAATGCCGTTAAATAAGTTATCAGATTAAATGACTGAAATACGATACCGATATGATTTCTGCGATACTTATATAAACCCAAATCGTTTAAATCTTTGCCTTGAAAATAAATCTTACCGCTTTCCTGTTTATCTAACCCTGCCAAAATACTGAGCAATGTCGTTTTCCCCGAACCCGACGGACCTAAGATTGTATAAAACTTACCTTCTTCAAATTCATAGCTTAAATCTTTAAGAATTTGCCTTTTAAATCCTCCATCAATATATCCGTAATTGATATTTTCTAACTTTAAGATTGTTGACATATCTTCCTCCTAATTTGTGCTAAGCAGAATTTGCTTAGGATTTAATCTCATAATCATTACCGACGGAATCAAGATGGCAATAAATACCACTCCTAATCCGAAGACATAAATTTCCGCAATCAATAATGGAGATACCGCAACTTTGTATTCTTCAAATAATTCTTCTTGACTGATATCGGTAAAATAGTCGGTAGGGTCTTTATAAGAAGTATAATACCACGGCTCACTGCTTTCTTCTTCCTGCTGTGATTGTTGGAATTTTAATACTTCATCTCCAACTTTACCGGCAACAAGCGAACCGCTGATGATAGCCAATGTAAATCCGATTAAAGCTACCAATAACAATTCCGTAAACAACTGTAATACGATTTTAAGCTTGCTTACACCGAGTGATAACAACACCCCGATTTCAAATTCTCTTGTTTTTAGAGTTAAGGCAGTAACCAATGTAATGATTACAACCGCATTTACCCCCACAATCCAAACGATAACATTCGCAAAAAAACTTAATGTGTCCAGCGGTTTTGCCAAAGATTTAAACGTTTCGTTGTTTGCGTTCAACTTGGTATATTCAGCTAACCCGTCAGAATGATCTTTAACATAACTGTCGATATGCAAAGGATCGTCAATCAGGATAACCACCTTATAAGGTGTTAAGTTATCTTCATAAGAAGGAACATAATCACTTACATAAAACTCGGAATTGTTATTTTTTTGATATTCATACATTGCCGATTCAACTTCAAACGCATCCTGTGCATAAGAGGTCATCGGAACATACACAATGTTTTTAGGATTTTCATATATAGACATCCACCTGAAGTTTTCGGAATTAGGATCAACTTCATTAAGCGTCGTATAAATCCCGATTATTTCATAGTCATGAAAATATGTGTCAGCCTTAAGCTCATTTTTGGTAGATGTTTCCAGATATCTCGGATCAGCAGCGATCGTCGATATAAAATCACCGATTTTTAAATTATTGTGTTCAGCAAGTTCTTTGCTTATTACCACAACTCTGTTTTGATTATCCAAATCCGATTGATTATAAAATCTTCCTTCCACTATCGTATTGGTTCCATCCGCAAACTCAATCATATTTGGCGACATGTTCCCGTAAACTTGAAGTTCAGGCTCACGATATTCAACTTCGGTTCCGTCCTCAAGAATATATGAACCGCCTCCGTTGTTTTCTTTAAGATGTTCATTACCGACCGGAACACCCGAAATATCCTTAGTAAACATATTGGAATATCTGATGTAGTTATAGGCAATTACTCTTTCATCGTTTAAAAGCGCAGAAGCATTTTCTTTATCCAATTTCGGATAGTTTTTGTATGCTTCATCAATTTCCGTTTGATCGGTTAAATCGTTCACATACTTATTAAAACTTTCATGGTCGATTTCGTAATTGACAACCGCCTTCATCTTTTTTCTTGTAAGGATTTTGGCATTTTCGGCAGCTTGACTGATTCCAAGACCAAGAATTACCAAATTACCTATCATAAAAAACGTTACGGCAAGTAATATGGTTTTGGTAAATCTTCGACTGATATTACTCCATGCTCTTTTTATAAAGTTCATATTTCCTCCTTCTTAATGTGTTTAATAATTATGGATTAGGTACCTTATGTTGAGGTTGGGGTTGGCGTTGGCGATGGAACAGGGGCGAATATAGACCCTGAATATTCCACTTCGGCACCGTCTTTTTTAGCGGTTATTATTCCGTATTCAGGAACGGCTATAGCTATTTTTGCATAACCCAATTCATTTGCCGTACCTCTTCCCAATTCATCGTTATTTGTATTTTTTACAATAACTTCAGCCCCCGGAGTTGTTTTAACTACCAATAAGGTGGCAGTCGTTTCTTCACTTACTACACTTGGAGTCAACACCGCATCCGTCATTTTCCCTTTGGAAACCTTCATGCCGATTTTGGCATCCAGCGGAAGCGGTCTGCCGCAACCGTTAGTTCCTTCCGAACCGGTATAAGTAATCAAATTACCGTTTCCATCGGCACAAGTATATTCAATAATTTGTCCTGCCGCATATTTATCGGAATATTCAAACCCGTACCATACGCCTGCCGCAATGTTTGCGCCCTTATAATTGGCATTATCCACCCACGCAATTAATTCCTGATAATCCTTTCCGTACCAATTCATACTGTTAGTCTGCAATACAGGTAAATATAACGAAATGGTCAGTTCCAATACGCTTCCCTGATCTACCGAAGTATTTGCCGGAAGTGATTGAGCAATTACATTTCCATAAGGCTCGTTACTATATACTTCTTTCTTTACCACCACGACATTATTATCCTTATTGGCAGTCCATGCTTCCAACATTGAAGTGGTATAGCCTATAAAATTAGGAATTTTGACCGCTTTGCCTTTAGATACGACAACGGTTATCGTATCGCCTTCTTTTATCGCCTTTCCGCTTTCAACACTTTGCGAAATCACCGAACCGGACGCAACCGTATCACTGTAACTTTCCGTTTTTTCCAAATTAATTTTCTTGCCGGCTGCCCACGTTTTCATCTCTTCAAAATTTTTTCCTACATAGTTTTCAACCGTAACCTGCCCTGCCGGAGCTTCACCTTTGGAAACGACAATGCTTAAATTGGTTCCTCTGGTAAAATTATTTTCATTTACACTCTTCAAATCAAAGGATATGACATTATTTTCAGGAACCGAAGAGCTGTATGCGGTCGTAACCTTTGTCTTTAACAATTTATTTTCCGAAATCCATGTTTGAATTTCATCGTTAGTCATATTTTTAATATCGGGAAAAGTAATCGCCTCATCCGGATCGGGACCGTCGGATAAAACCAAAGTTATCTTGGCATCTTTATTTATCTTGGTTCCGGGAGAGATGCTTTGTGAGATAATTACATCTTTATCATATTCAAAACTATATTCTCTGTTTGTTGCCACACCGTTTTTATTAATTTCATACTGACCCGCCCAAGAAGTAAATTCATCAATTTTCTTTCCTACAAAATCCTGCATTTCAATTTTAGGCGCAAAAAAGATAAAATAAACCGCTATCGCAATCAAGATCGATAAAACCCCTAAAATTCCAAGCATTTTAGGGTTAATATTTATTTTTTTCTTTTCTATTCTCGTAAAAGTTTCCGTATGAAAACTATCCGGTTTTTTTTCGTTTTCTTCAAAAGTTTCCGCCTTGACAGGCTTAATTTCTTCTGCCTGTGGAGTACTTTTTTTCTTATCATTCAGATCGCTAGCGAGTGCTTCCATGAAATTCTTTTTATCGCTCATAAAGACCCCCATTTCAATAAAAATATTTTATCACAATTATCTTTTCATTTGTATAACGCTTTTCTTAAGAAATCTAAAGAATTACCGGTTGTCAAAAACATAACATTTCTGACATTTTTTATGATATTATTTAAGTGAAGATAAGATTTAAAGTTTCACAAGGAGGTACCAAATGTATACTGGCTATCATACTAAAGCGATCGAATCACAGCGTTTATTGGTCAATGCATTGTTGGAATGTTTAGAAACCGATGAACTACACAGTGTTCCTATCAAAGATATTTGCGCAAAAGCAAATCTTACACGCCAAACATTTTACAGCCTATTTTCCACTAAAGAGAATGCATTACTGTTTCACCTTAGATATGATTGTGCTTTTACATTAGACAAAATAGGTGAAAACAAAAAGTTTGTAACCGTTGAAGATATCGCAAAAAAATTCAGCAGTTACTATATTGAAAATAAAAACTTTTTGAATATTTTAAACAAAAACAATTTACATTATTTTATTTACGATCATTTATTCCAATCAATATATAATTGCCGATTGCCGATTTCTAACAGCGATGCCTGCGACAGAGAATTCTTATCAGCCTATCTTGCCGGAGCGTTTGTCGGAACAATCATTAAATATGTTGAAAAAGATTTGAGTGAAGAAGAAATTTTTAAAATGACTACCAATTTGGTAGAAGGAAAATATTTAATAACCATGAACGGTAAAAAAAGAAAATCAACAGTGTCCTAAAAAGCCATAAAGCAACAGATTTGTAAAATCAAAGCTTCACGGCTTTTTCAAAATAATTGAAGAACAGAAAAGTGTATAAGCAGAACATATAATTGCTTATACACTTTTATTTCAATTAAATTTAAAGTCTTCTTTTATCTGATTTAATATTTCATAGGTGCATGAACTGATTAATTCCATATCTTTAAAATCGCTACAATCCGTATTGTCCGTCGCCTTACCTGTCAAAAGATCAAATTTACATCCGGTATATGTTTCTCCCTGCATGTCGGTTAAATCAACCTTCACATCCATTTCATTAATAAATGATGAATAATAAATCAACTTATCCAAGTCAAAGGTTGAATTTAAATAAGCATTATGATAGATTTTACCTTCCTTTTCATAATTATGCTTTGTAAGAACTACAGGTAATTCTTCCATCGTGGAAGCCTTTAAAACATTATCGACATCAAAATAATTAAAATACTCAAGCAATTCTTCTTTACGGAGATTGGCATCAGTCATAGCTTTACTATAATTTTCTTTAAATTCACCAACTATTTTCATCAACTTTTCTTCCGAGTATTCTTCAAGCTGCTGAACCTCTTCCGGGTTGAACTTCTTAATAAATTTATCGTTCAGTAAATCGTAACTCATTCCCCCCGCCCAGGAATGAATATCTATCGTTTCAATAATATTACTTTCACCTGAACCGGAAGGCTTTTTTAAAAGGCTATAATAGATAACCCCGTTTGAATCTACATTCAACGGATTCTTTATTTCCAACACGGCATAAATTGAATTATAAACCGCATCTTTGGTTAACTCATCAGTTTTGGCTAAACCATAACTTTCAAATAAATTCTTCACAAAACTAAACACCTTCGGCTTAATCGTAATAATTTTATTGTATGCATCCAAACTTGCGGTGGCAATCATTTCTTCATTTTTACTTTCTTCAATATAAACAGTCTTTCCCCGATTTGTACAACCTGCCAGGGAAGTAAGTATCATTACACCAATTAATAATTTCTTCATCTCATACCTCACTTACAAAGTGATTTTATCATAGCCAAACGGCCGCTTCTATCTTTGTTTCTAAATCGTAAGAATATTAATATAAAGTTAAGAAAAACCGCAGTTATGCGGTTTCCGCTTTAAGTTCAAACACTATATCTCTAAGCTCCGCCGCCCTTTCAAAATCCATGATTCTGGCCGCTTCTCTCATTTCTTTTTCCAACTCGGCAATAAGCTTAGTCTTATCCTGAAGACTTGTTTTAGCCTTTTTATTCATATACTTGGAAACCATTTCTTTGGTTTCTTTTCCATGAACGGCATCATGAATTTCCTTTACGACGGTCTTAGGAACAATATGGTTAACTCTGTTATACTCCTCCTGAATTTTTCTTCTTCGCATCGTCTCATCGATACTTTTCCGCATGCTGTCGGTAATGTTGTCCCCATACATAATAACTCTTCCGTTGGCGTTTCGGGCAGCTCTGCCGATTGTCTGAATTAAAGATCTTTGCGATCTTAAAAAGCCTTCTTTATCCGCATCTAAAATACAAACCAATGAAACTTCGGGAATGTCCAAGCCTTCTCTTAAAAGGTTAATCCCCACCAATACTTCAATTTTTCCAAGTCTTAAATCACGAATGGTTTCGATCCTGTCCAAAGTCTTCGTTTCGTGATGAAGATATTTAACTTTATAATTCCTCTCTTTTAAATATGCGGTTAAATCTTCAGCCATTTTTACCGTCAAAGTGGTAATTAACACCCTTTCCTTTCTTAAGATACAAGCATCTATTTCCTCAATAATATCATCAATTTGACCACGAGTTTTTCTCACTTCCACATGCGGATCCACTAAACCGGTAGGTCTGATAATTTGTTCAACAACGTCATGATTGACTTTATTCAATTCGTAATCACCGGGAGTTGCACTGCAATATATGATTTGATTAACAATCCCTTCAAATTCCTCAAACCGCATCGGTCTGTTTTCCAATGCGCTGGGCAATCTGAAACCGTAGTTAACCAAGGTCTCTTTCCTCGCTCTATCGCCGTTATACATTCCTCTTATTTGCGGTAAAGAAACATGCGATTCATCCACAATTACCAAAAAATCATCCGGAAAATAATCAAACAAATTAAACGGTCTGACTCCCGGTTTCCT
>JBHAFN010000094.1:0-7545 GCA_041856105.1 Bacillota bacterium | reverse complement strand
GACTATGATTAATGATTTAAAATCCGCCGATACATACATTACTGATGTTAATATTACCAAGGTAAATCCTAAAACGGTGAATGATAATAAAGTTGGCGGGACAATCCGTTTTAAAGACGGTTCAAATTTAAGTGTGGAATTTCCGCTTACGGTAGTTAAGAGTAATGTAAGTTTAAGCTTTCAAAAAGGCGATGAAAATATAAACACTTTACCGGAAAATAAAACCGTACCGATCGGAACGAAATGGCATGTGATTGAAGCAGAAGCAATAAATCAAACAAATGTAAAGTCCGGTTTTGAATTGGGCAGCTTTGAGATTGACGGTGTGGCAATATCCGATCATCATATTTTTGAAAAAGATACCGTTATAACGGTTAAAACCGTAGCTAAAAAATACGAAGTAACCATTACAACCAAACCGGATATTAATGACAGTATTCAGGTTTATAAAAGCGTTACTAATGAAGAAGTAAATAAAATCGGTGATAAATATTTACTGACTAAAGGTGATTATTATCTTAAAGCGACTAAAGAACCTTATAAGGACTATACTAAAGGTTTTACCGTAGAAGATAAAAACATTAATGTGGAATGGAACCTTCCTAACGTAAAAAATATAGTTTTTAAAAAAGCTTCGGGAATTGAAGTAAAAAAGAGTCAAATAGTCGGTTCGGAAGCTGAAATCTTTTCGGATAATGCTCGTTTTGAATCGTGGATAATTGAAGGTTTAACTCTTAGTGAAGAACAATTAAAGTCCAATCCGATAAAATTTGTAATGCCTGATAATGACGTTGTGTTATCGGAAAAATTGAGAGATTATACCGGCACTTCTCCGAAAATAGACAAAGATACTTTTGAATATAATAAAGCCGTTGACAATGAATTGGTTTTACCTGTCGATTTGGGTAGCGAAGAACTTAAAGCCACTGCAATAAGCTATATTGAACATAACGGGGAAGTACTTAATACCGGCTATTTTACCTTGTCTGGTAATAACTTAACGTTTACAAGAGAATATATGCAGTTGTTTGATACAGGCAACAAAGTGTTAAAAATAAAATTCAACGATCCTAAAAATACGGAAATAAGTATAAATATCAATGTGATAAATGCTGTCCCTCATAAAGTAAGCGTAGTAAACGGAACTGCTGATGTTGCTAATCAAATTGCAGGTAAAAAGGTGGAAATCGAAGCCGTTGCTCAACCTAAAAAAATATTTGTGGGATGGGAAAGCAATGATAATGTTGTTTTTGAAAATCCGAAATCGTTAAAAACGAATTTTGTTATGCCGGATAAAGATGTATCGGTTATAGCGAAATTTGAAGATATTAAAAACAAATTGACGGTAATAAAAGGTAATACTGCGGAAGTTAAAGATGTTAAAATTGATGAAACGGTAAATATCAATTCGACAGCCAATAATTTTAAAAGATGGGAAATTACCGGCTATGCATTAAGTAATCCTGCCGATTATACAAATAAAAACATTCAAATTATCATGCCTAATGCCGCAGTAACAATCAAAGAAATTCTGTCTTTCAAATTGAAAGTAAACGTAAATCAGGCAGATGCCAAAGTGGAAATAATAAAGAGTGACAATACGGTAATTAACGGTAATGACTTTACTTTAGATACAGGTACTTATACATTACAAGTCAGCAAAAACGGTTTTGAAACATATAGACAAACCTTCTCAATCATAAATAAAGATGTTGTATTGAATGTTAATCTGCAAAAGAAACAAGCCAATGTGGTGAACAATACTCAAAAAGAAAATAAACCGATTGTGAAAAAGACTTGTGCCGATGAAGGCAAGGTATGGGATGAAGCTAAAAAGATGTGTGTAGCGTTAACTACTCCCAAGCCTACAATTAAACAAACACCAAATAGTTCTGCTATTAATATAAATAAAGATACAAAAGAAACAAATAAAGAAGTAAAAACAAATAAAACCACCGAAACACCTAAACCGACCAGTACTCCGGAAGTGAAAGAAACTGTAAAACCGGAAGTTTCAGCAACACCTACTCCTACTTCAACTCCTGAAGAAAGTAAACCTGAAGTAAAAACGGAAAAAAAATCAGACAGTGTAATACCTTATGTTGTCGGTGGCACAGTAGGTATTTCATTACTTGGGCTAATAATATTTATATTAATTAGAAAATTTGGTGGCAATTAGTCTTTGAACGACTGAAAAAGCAACACAAATAAAAACAAGAGCGACTGAGGTTGTTCTTGTTTTTATAAACTGAGGCGGTAAGCAAATAAAAAAGTATAGTATTTAATATGATAAAACATATTATAAATTCGGTGTGGCTGAAAGTATTAATGAGTTGTCCCGCCTGTTATGGGTATATCTTCATCGTTGTCTATGATGGCTTCGATTGCATAAGTTAATCCTTTAATTAAAGTGTTCAAGTCCATACTCGGTACATTTCGTTTATCAACAACCTGTTCCGTTAAAAACGGGATGTGAATAAAGCCGCCCTTCATGTTTTTGAATTCATGATCAATCATATATAAAATGCCGTATAATACATGATTACAGATGAATGTTCCCGCACTATAGCTTATTGAAGCAGGAATACCGTTCTTTCGGATATTTTCAACCATGGCTTTAACAGGTAAAGAAGAAAAATATGCGGCAGGACCGTCGGGATAAATTGCCGTATCGGTATATTGGTTTCCTTCGTTATCGGGAATGGAGTAGTCATCAAGATTAATTCCGACTTTTTCTACGCTAATATCAAAGCGTCCTCCCGCTTGACCGACGCTTAATACCACATCCGGTTTTTCATTTATAACGGCATTACGAATTTGGTTTAAGGCTTTAAAAGCAACGGTATTAATTTCCAACTTAACAATTTCACAATTTTTAATGGTATTTGGTAATCTTTTAACCGATTCAATGGCAGGATTTATTTTTTCGCCTCCAAACGGATCGAAACCGGTAACTAATATTTTCATTAAAATGCTCCTTTATCTATAAATTTTGGTTAATAATAACGGGTGTTGCAAAATTTGTTCGGATTGTCGGCTTTGTAATTATAACCGAAACAAAGCGATTGCCGGAATATTCAACTTCAGAGTAAATTATAATAAATACCGATTAATTAAACATAAGCATTCCGGTTTTAACAAAATTATAATTCTTTTAAAAAAGTCAGACAATATAATAATTTCACAAAATATAAAATATAAGATGTTTATACGGATTTATCTTTCTGGTTTATAAAAGATAAATTTTTTTATGTGATAGCGAAATATTTGTATTAAATTGGTAAATTTTATAAGAGTCCAAAAAGCGGTGAATTAAAAATATTCCCGTTATTGACAGCGTTTTCAGTAAAGGGTATACTTTCGATATGAAACGTTTCAAATAGGAGGGTATGCATGAAGAGACTAATTGAAAAGATACAAGATAAACTTCAAGATGTATTATTACCGCTTGCTTCAAAGTTAAACTCCGAACCACATCTTTCAGCACTTAAAAACGGAATGACCATAACCATTCCATTAATGATTATTGGTGGGTTCGCTATGCTGTTGGCCGTTCCGCCGGTACCGGCAGGAACAACAAATTCTATTCTACTTGCTTGGTTGAATTTTTCTGCGACATATAAAAGTCCGTTAATGGCTTTGTATAATTTGTCAATTGGTGCTATTTCGGTTTATGTTGTTTTTGGGGTTTCCGGTGCATTGGCAGTGGAATACAAGCTAAATAAAATGACAACTTCAATTATTGCTTTGTTTTTATTTTGGCTTACGGCTGCCGAACCATTTGGATTAGAAGGGATTGGTCAAGTTTCCTCAATGACATTTTTAGGTGCACAAGGAATGTTTTATGCGATAATTGTTTCGTTTATTACTTGTGAGGTTATCAAGTTTTTTATGCTAAAAAATATTAAAATAAAATGCCGGATCAAGTTCCCCCAAATGTTACTGCACCTTTTGAGGCATTGATACCGGCTGTAGTTTTATCAATACTTTTTGTTGTTATAAATATAATTTGTTTAAAATATACCGGTGGAAGCTTGGCTGCTCTAATCGGTAATGTCTTGAAACCGTTAATGTATGCTTCATCTTCTTTACCGGCGGTTATATTAATAAGTGTTTTATTGAGTTTATTTTGGTTTTTCGGAATTCATGGAAACAATATGATAAGCGGTGTTTTAACCCCGATTACAACTGCTAATTTAGCCCTTAATGCTGAATATTATATTAACGGATTAGGTAGCCCATCACCTTTGTCCGGTGCATTTATGACAATTTTTGGTAATTGGATGTCATATCCTGCGATGGTGTTATGTTTCTTTTTACTTGCAAAATCATCAACATTAAAGTCGCTCAGAGGTATTGCTCTTGTGCCGGATATGTTTAATATAAACGAACCGTTAACCTTCGGTGTTCCGATAGTTATGAATATATTATTAGCCTTGCCGATAATGATTGCCAATGTTATTACTTGCACTATCGCTTATATTGTGATGAATGCCGGATTGGTTAAATGTATTTCTGTTTCGTTGCCCTTTACGGTTCCCGGAATAATTAATTTGTTCTTAAGCACAGGTGGGGATTTTAGTTCAATAATTCTTTGGGTTGTACTTTTTGGGCTTGATGTAGTTATTCTGTTTCCGTTTATAAAAATGTATGATAAACAATTATTAAAAGAAGAAAAAGTTACTAACAGCTAAAACGTGATATATTTATGATATAAGAGGTATTATGTTATGGTTAGTATTAAAGACATAGCCAAAGAACTGAAATTAGGGGTTTCGACCGTTTCCATGGCGTTGAACAATCATCCAATGATTAATGTTAAAACAAAAGAAATGATCAATGCTAAGGCAAAGGAATTGGGCTATATAAAAAATGGCATTGCTTATGATTTGCAAAGAAAAAAAACCAACGTAATTTTGGTTGTTGTAACGGATGCGTCAAGATCTTACTTTTCGAGATTTATTTCCATTGTTCAAAAAGAAATTGCAAAACATGGCTTTGACATGCTGATATCTACAGTGGAAAGCTCTGTGAATACGGCCAAAAAATATATATCGGAACATAGGGCGGACGGAGCGATTATATATACAAATAAAATTGACGATGATTTTTTAAAACAATATGCCGCTGTTGAATTCCCGATATTTGTAATCGGTCATTTTGTTGAAGGCGAAAATATATATTGTGATGTAAATAGAACCGATATAGTTATCGGTAATACTGCGGTGAATTATTTGATTGCAAAAGGGCATAAGAAAATAGCTTTTGTAAAGGGTTCTGTGAATACTTTAGGAACTCCCAGAAGATTAATAGGATATAAAAAGGCATTGTTTGATAATAATATTCCGATTGATGAAGGATTAATATACGATGCTTTGGGAAGCACATTTGAAGATGGTTACAATATAACAAAGGAAATTATAAAGAAACTTGATGATATTGATGCGATTTATTATGCGAATGATGATATTGCTATTGGAGGGTTAAAAGCTTTAAGTGATAATAATATTAAAGTTCCTACTGATATATCCGTTATTGGAAACAATAATTTACCTGAGTCGGCATTGATAACACCTGCATTAACAACCGTAGGTAGTAAAACTCATGAAAAATTTAATGAGTATGTTGATATTTTAGTTAAGGCAATTAATAAAGAGTTTATCAATAAAGAAGAAATATATTTTAATTCTATTATTAATGATGAAGTTATTATTGAAAGAGAAACGGTAATCAATAACAAAGGAGAACGGAAGTAAAATGAGAGCAATAACAATAATGTTTGACACATTAAGTAGAAAATATTTGGAAAATTATGGTTGCGATTGGGTACACACACCTAATTTTAAACGTTTAGAAAAACATTGTTGTAAGTTTGAGAATTTTTATGCCGGTAGTATGCCTTGTATTCCGGCAAGACGTGAGTTGCATACGGGGAAATATAATTATATGCATAGAAGTTGGGGGCCGTTGGAGCCTTTTGATTTTTCGTGCATAGAAGAGTTGAAAAACAACGGCATATATTGTCATTTGATTACCGATCATTCTCATTATTTTGAAGATGGCGGAGCAACATATCACAACAGATTTAATACTTGGGAGGGGTTTAGAGGTCAAGAAGGTGATAGGTGGATGCCTCAGTCATATGGGAATATTCCTAATGAACGCAATAAATATGCTAAAACAGGAATTTCGGTAATTCAGAATTTTGCAAATAAAACAAAAGTAATAAATGAAGAAGACTATTCATCTGTAAAAGTTTTTAATTCCGGTATAGAATTTATAGAAAAACACATGGATAAAGATGACTGGTTTTTACAAATTGAAATTTTTGATCCTCATGAGCCGTTTAATGTTCCTGACAGATTCAGAAAATTGTATGGTTTACACAAAGATCCGACTTTTAATTGGCCAATATACGGTTGGATTGATGATGCTGAAAGTATTGATATTCTAAGAAAAGAGTATGCTTCATTAATTTCTATGTGTGATTATTATTTAGGTAAGGTTTTGGATTTGTTGGATAAATATGATATGTGGAAAGATACAATGGTTATGGTGAACACAGATCATGGTTTTTTGCTTGGTGAACATAATTTCAGCGGAAAAAATTTTGGACCGCTTTATAATGAGATTTCTCTAATACCGTTTTTTATACACGTTCCTGATATGGAGAACGGAATAAGGAATTCTTTATCACAAACAATAGATATTGCACCTACATTAATTGATTATTTCAATATTGACTCTAAGATGGATTTTGATGGCAAGTCTTTGTTGAAAGTTGTGAAGAACGATAAAAAAATTAGAGATTTAGCTTATTTTGGTATTCACGGTTCCTATAATTGTGCTACAGATGGGAGAATGGTTTACATGCACGGAAATATCAATAGTGCAAATCAACCTTTAGTTGAATGCACTTTAATACCGACGAGAATGAGAGGATTTTTTAATAAAAAAGAATTAAAAAGTGCCGAGTTATGTAAAGGTGATTCGTATTCAAATTTTATTCCATATTTAAAAATACCTGTAAAGAGCGTATATAATACCATCAAAACGGGAAATCAACTGTTTGATTTAAAAGAAGATCCCGCACAAAATAATAATTTAATTAATAAAATTGATTCAACTAAATACAAAGATTGGATTATAAGAGGGTTGAAAAAATATAATGCTCCTATAGAGGAGTTTGAAAGACTTGGTCTTTATAAGTAATTCAGTATAATTTGTTGTATTATATTAATGGATAATAATTTAATTGTTTTTGAGGGAAATAATGATAGATGCATTGGTTGAAAAAAGCATAAATATACTTATAGATAAATCGGTTCCAATCACATCGAAAGAAATCGCTGATAATGTTGGTGTTTCGTCAAGTACAGTAAAACATAATATTGGTTATATAAAATCTGTAATTGCCAACTGTGGCGGTAAATTGATTTCGATTCCCGGAAAAGGTTTTTTGTTGCAAATGGATAATAATCAGAGAAAAGAACTTAAAAGAATACTTAATGAAAATAAAGATTATTCATTTTATTTTAGTTATCG
>JBHAFN010000093.1:0-8707 GCA_041856105.1 Bacillota bacterium | reverse complement strand
TTCTTTTTGTTGTTTTTCATAAGCGGCAAGTTGTTGTCTTTTCTTTATTTCCGCCATTCTAAGATAATTTGCATAATTACCGCTGTAACGGTTGAACTGACCTTGATCAACATGATATATCACATTAACCACTTCATTCATAAACTCTTCATCATGAGAAACCAATATAAAAGCATTTTCATAGTTTATCAAAAACTGTTTCAACCATGTAATATGTTCTTCATCCAAAAAGTTGGTCGGCTCATCCAATATTAAAATCATGGGATTTTCCAACAATAATTTCGCAAGCAGTACCTTGGTTCTTTGTCCGCCGGAAAGCTCGTCGATCTTCTTATCCAAACCTAATTCCAATAAGCCCAAACCTGAAGCCACCTGATTGATTTTTGCGTCAATCATATAAAATCCGCCATGTTCCAAAATTTCCTGAATTTCCCCGACATCCGCTAAAAGCTTATCCATGGTATTTTCATCCCCGTTTCCCATCTTCTCATAAATTTCCATCATCTCTTTTTTCAAATCAAAAAGATGGAGAAACGCATCTTACAGAACATCTTTAATCGTCTTATTTTTGTCCAAGATTGCATATTGATCAAGATAACCTCTGGTAATACGGTTACACCATTCGATTTTACCGCTGTCGGGAGTATATTGATTGGTAATAATCCCCAAGAAAGTAGACTTGCCTTCTCCGTTTGCCCCAACCAGTCCCACATGTTCACCATTTAAAAGCCGAAAAGACACATTTTCAAAAATCGTTCTGCCCCCAAAAGATATTGTTACGTTTTCTACCGATAAAATACTCATATTTTTCTCCCGAATTCCCTAATAAATATACCACAGCCCCAAAAAAGAATCATCAATATACTTTATAAAATATACTCTTCAATATTTGTTTTAAATTGCATCATAAAACAATAATTGTTAAAAACATATATAATTAATTTAGAGGAAATCGAAATGAATAAAGAAAAAATATTTAATTACAGCTTTAAAGAAATTTATCATGCTTATCTTAATAAAGCATTGAGAAAGGATAAAACAAAAAAAGAAGTCCATATGATTATCACATGGCTGACGGGCTACTCTGAAATCCAAATAGAAGAAGCGGCAAATTCAACCGTTTCCTTAGGAGATTTCATCAACAACTCTCCGGATTTTAATAAAAACGCTTATTTAATTAAAGGTACGATCTGTAATGTTAAAATTGAAAATATCCAAGATGAATTTATTAAAAAGGTCAGATATTTAGATAAATTGATAGACGAATTGACTAAAGGAAAGAAAATGGAATCCATTTTGAGAAAATAGATTCCGTTTTTAATTATATAAATAAATTCATGTTGGAATTATCGTTATCATTAAGCATAGTCGCAACACCGCCAATTTCCACACCGTCAATCAATTCTTCTTTGGTAAGTCCCATTACATCCATGGACATCTGGCAAGCAACAATCTTAACCCCGGAATTTATGGCATCCCGAATTAACTCTTCCAGTGAAGCAATCCCTTTTTTCTTCATGACATGTTTCATCATCAAAGAGCCTGCCCCGAAGAAATTCATTTTTGATAAAGTTAATTTGGAAGCTCCTCTCGGCATCATCATCGCAAACATTTTACTGATGAAATCTTTTTTTACAGGAGGATGATTTTTCTTTCTTAAAATATTTAACCCCCAAAAAGTAAAGAACATATTTACCTTGTTGCCCATCGCCACGCTGCCGTTGGCAATAATAAACGAAGCCAACGCTTTATCCAAATCACCGTCAAAGATAATCATTGTCTTTTCCTTTAAATTATTTTTAACCGGTTGGACAACTTTATCACCCTTAATAATTTGAACCGTATAAATACCTTTATTTTCTTCTTTAAAAACCAAGCTGTTTCCCGTATTTACACACCAGCTTTCAATATCTCTTGTAAAACCGGGATCGGTAGCTTTAATAGTTAAAGTATCTCCAACCGCCAGCTCATTTATTTTTTTAGAAACGCTGACAATCGGACCGGGACAACTTAAACCGCAAACGTTTAATTCAATTACATTATTGTTTACCAAAGGCAATTTATCCTGTTCTACTTTATTACTCTTTGTTTTAACCTTTGATTCCATATCCTGAAAAGTTCTATAGCCGCCCAACAAATTATATACTTCATAACCTTTCTGTTTTAAAATTCTTTCCGCAAGATAACCTCTTAAACCGACCGCACAATAAACGACATATTTTAAAGATTTATCCAATTTAACATATTCTTCTCTTAACTTGGTTAATGGAAAACTTAACGCATTTTCCAACATACCGGAATTAAGTTCCACTTCTTCTCTGACATCAATTAATACAAATTCATCTTTACCCGCTTTATATTCTTCAAAAGAAATCGGTGTACTCAATCCTTCCATTATGTCGCAGGCATAATAACCCGCCATATTAATCGGATCTTTTGCAGAAGAAAACGGTGGGGCATAGGCAAGTTCCAACTTGGTTAAGTCGTAAATTGAACCTTTAAAATGAATGGATGTGGCGATTGTATCAATGCGCTTATCTACTCCGTCATAGCCGACAATCTGAGAACCTAACACTCGCCCGTCTTGCAAAGAAAAAATTAATTTAATCGTCAAAGGTAAAGCGCCCGGATAATATCCGGCATGCGAATTTTGATGAATTAATGCATATCCGTAATCTTTCCAAAGCTTTAACCCTCTTCCTTTTAAAGACTTTTCGTTTTCTCCGACTGATGCGACGGTTAAATCAAACACTTTTACAATACTTGTCCCGATGGCACCTTCAAAAGTTTCTTCTTTCAAACCTAAAATATTAGCTCCTACCGCCCTGCCTTGTTTATTGGCAATACCGGCAAGAGGAATCATCGTCTTTAATCCGTTGACTTTATTTACCACTTCAATCATATCGCCAACCGCATAAATATCCGGATCGCTTGTCTGCATATATTCATTTACGACAATTCCGCCTCGATCATTTGTAATAAGTCCCGCTTCTTTTACAAACTTGGTATTAGGTCTGACTCCCATGGATAACAACGTCATTTCGGTATCAATAATTTGATTATTACTTAATAAAACCTTTTTCCCCTTATCTTGAATCGCTTTAATTCCCGTATTTAAAAGTAAATCAATCCCTTTATTTCTTAAATGATTTTCTACAATTTTAGCCATATTAAAATCTAAAGGAGCCAAGATTTGATCGGCAAATTCCACCAAAGTAACCTCAATACCGCGATCTGCCAAGTTTTCAGCCATTTCCAAGCCGATAAACCCTCCTCCGACAACAACCGCTTTTTGAGGATTATCGGTTTTAATATAGTTAAATATTTTATCGGTATCTGGAATATTCCATAATGTAAACACATTATGGTTATCCATACCCTCCATATCAGGCACAAACGGATAAGACCCCGTAGATAATAACAGTTTGTCATACGTTTCAAAATATTCTCTGTTTTCTTTTAAATCTTTTACTAATATTTTTTTATTATCCTTATCAATTTGAACAACTTCTGAAAAGTTTCTGATTTTTACGTTATACTTACTTTCAATGGATCGGATATCGGACACAAACAAAGCATCTCTTTCCTTGATGGTTCCTCCTATATAATACGGAAGTCCGCAATTGGCAAAAGATACAAATTCTCCTTTTTAAAACAAAATAATTTCAGCTTTTTCATCTAATCTTCTAAGTCTGGCAATCGCTGTCGCCCCACCGGCAACCCCGCCGACAATCAATATTTTTTTACTCATTTTCATTCTCCATAATTAACTTGACAATTTTTTCAACCTCACGGTTTTTTATATAATAATTTACATTTTGTCCATCCTTTTTATAACCTAAAATACCTAAATCTCTCAATTTTCCCAAATGTTGACTTATATTGGATTGACTGGCGTCCATACAATTTGTAAAATAGGAAACATTGCATTGTTTTAACTCACAAAGTTTATGAATCAGACATAATCTGATCGGATGAGCAATGGCTTTTAAAAGCTCCGCCTTAGAAATAATCGTTTCTTTATGATTCATATTCCCTCCTGATATATCATTATATTAGAATATTATAATATTTCAATAAAAATATTCTTTAAACCGGGTAAAGTTGAGTTAAGCGATCAATTTACATCTCTTGTTAATAAAACATACTCATAGCGATCCATCATCAATTCCGGTAAATAATTACCGGTAATTTTACCTTCTTTTTGTAGAGCGCCGATACTTGGTAAGCCGCTTTTTTGCAGTTCTTCCATAATGCTTTGAACCAATGCTTTACCAAGTCCCTGATGTTTCTTGTCCACTCCCATATAAAGCATTACATACTCTTCGGGAAAAATTTTCAATTTTAAAATTTTCAATAAATTAAATATATTATCAGAATGGTACACCAAATTATTATAGTTGGGAACGCTTATATAAAAACCTACCGCTTCCCCGTTAAAATAAGCCATTTTAACCATTTTTAAATTAATTATCTTTTTATAATTATTAAAATAAGTACAAAAATCAGATTCGCAAACAGCTTTATAGACAGGAAAATCACTATAAAGTTCAGAAATAAGCTTATATATTTCCTTTATCGTCTTATCCCAATCTTTCATTTCAGGACTGATAATTTGATAACCTTTTAATTCAAATGCCTTTTTTCTCAACGAATATTTTTCATTACTAAAAGATTGAAGAACTTTCCTATAAATTGAAGAATAATATTTATGTAATATTTTAAAACCGTTATCCGTAAACAATTTTAAATAGTAAGCGGGATTATAAGGTTCACCGGTATACGGTTTTTTATCGAACATATTTGTCTTTAAACGATATTTCATCCAAAATGACGCGTCGACAGGACCGATAATTTTAACAAAATCTTTTTCTTTAACGACCCTTAAAACATTGTCAAATAAAAATGCGGCAACCTTATCATCTTCAACACATTCGAAAAAACCCAAATACGCCACATTATCGTCTTCATATCGAGTAATTATAAATCTGCCGACAATTTCGTTATTTTGATATATGCAAAATTTATATAAATTAAAATATGCACTTAACGGATGCCTGTTTTGTAACAACAACCTAAGTTCATCATCATTTTGAGTATTATTATCCTTACTATAAATTTTATTAGGCAGATTAATAAAATCTTTAATTTGTTTTTCTTCAGTATTGAATTCAACGCATTTCATTATCAAATCCTCCACGGGGTTACTCTTTAAGTAATCTTATTTCGCCGGAATTTCCGTTTAATAAAACTTTATCTCCATTATTGAGCCCTTCTAAAATATCATCTACTCCGACAACCGCCGGAATTTTTAATTCCCGAGAAATAATGGCGGTATGAGAAAGTAAAGAACCTTTTTCAGTAATGATCCCTTTGGCATTTGCCAAAACAAATACCCATCCGGGATCGGTCATTTTAGTTACTATAATTTTATTTTTCACATCAGTCGCATCGGCAGGATTTTTAATAACCACCACCTCCGCACTCACTATCCCGCCGGAAGAAGCCGTTCCGTGCCAAACATCTTTTAAATGGATTTGTTTATGTTTAGCTAAACGATAATATCCGTTTTTGGCGTTTTCATCAATAAAAATCAATCGACTGTAAGTAGGCATTAAAGAATATTCTTTATAAAGCAATTTTCGTTTGGCAATTATTTCCATCATGTTTTCAGGATAATTTACCAACTTAAAAAGCTCATCCAACTTAAGATAAAAAACATCATTAACACTCTCCAACAAACCATCTCGATATAAATTATTGCCCATCGATAAAACAATCGTCCTGACCATTCCGAAAATACGACATCTGTTCAATCTTGACGTTTCCCTGTTTTTGATCCCCAACATAGCCTTGCTTGCCAAATACCTAATTATTCCTTTTTGTTTTAAAATAGCGGTATTTGACAATTCTTCATTACAAACCTTACGCAAATTTGTTGAATCAGCTCTGTAATCATCCACCGTTTTTTCCAACAATTCAGGATTTATTCGAAATGTTTCGGTTTCCAATTTCAATTCTTCAATTGTCCTATCTCCATACATTTCAAGATAAGTCTTGAAGCTTTCTTCATACTTTTTTGAACCTTTTTCCATTAAAGACAATTTATACAATTCTCTTATCGGTTTCATACTTTCCATTTGGGTAATTCCGCCGATAAAATTCACGGTCATTTCTTCAAAATTGTTCGGATATTTGTGTTTAAGCCTCATTTTTAATAAACCGGTAAAAATAAAGGCATACATATCATTAATTAAGGTTATATCCCAAACGGAAAGTAATTTATTTTTTATTTCATCAAAAAAAGCAACTAATTCATGATTACTCAACTCAATAAAATTTTGTTTATTAAAATATTCATAAACTTCTAAAAATTGAATATTCAGTTTTTCCATATTTTTCGGACATAAAAACAATTCTTTAATAAATATCATTGAGGTCTTTATTTTACCGAAAAAAGATTGTTGGCGTTTTTTATCATAATTTTTTATCTTAACCCCCAACATATCTTGCCATATGGGAATTATTTTTTTACTCAGCGGTAAAAACTGTAAAATCGAATACCAGTTGTTTATTCGATAATACATTCTGCCGTTTACGCTATCTACCATTTGAGAAAAGACATCTTGCATATCTTTTACTTTTTTATTATCTTGCAAAATTCTTTGCGCAACTTTGTTAAATACCCCTTGATAAACAAACCCGGCGAAGGATTCGGTTAAAGGAAGGTTGACCCCGGGATAACTTTCTACAATATTACTGTTATCTAAAACTATCAAATTATCCACATTCATACATGTGATGGGTCTAGCTTGTAAAATATAAAGCACATTGTTTAAAATCACAAATTCAATATCCGCATACTCCAAGTTAAGAATTGCTTTAATTTTTTCCCCGGTTTCAATTATTTCATTAAGCATATCAAAAGATAATAAATCGACTTCCTTATCCGTAAAAAAACTTTTATCGGTTTGATGATAAAAATAACTGATTGAATCAACGACATCATTAACCAGTAAATCGCCTCTCCCTTTAGCTGCCGTAATCACGGATTCATTAATTATTCCTTGCGGATTGGCTGTAAAAAATATGCCGGAAATATCTCCCTTAATCATTTCCTGAACAATTACATTCATGGTAAGTTTTTCGATATCAATTTTATTGAGTTTAATATATTCTAAAGCTTTTATCGAATATAACGATTTGACACACTCCAATACTTTCTTAGGCAAATCATCTTCTTTCACATCGAGAAAGGATTCAAATACACCCGCAAAGCTGAAATTATCACCGTCTTCCTGATTACAAGACGATCTTACCGCATAAGCGGTGTAATTTAATTTAAACGCAAGTTCTTCCTTTAAGCTTATGCAAGCTTGCAGTTTTTCACTCCATAAACAAAAATTAGAAGAACCTTGTTTTTTAAACTCAACCAACATACTTTTTAATTTTTCCGTATTTATCAAATCATTAAAAGAGTAAATTTTAAACCGAGGAATATTAATTTTGTTTTCATTCATCAGTTGGAGATTTTCAGCCTTCATACTATCGCCCCTTAATATTTATATTTGATTTTTAAATACGGTAAAACCGATTGCCACAAGCATCAATAATTCTTGAATATATGTATATAATTCCACTTTTTCAACAATTCGAAATTTATCGGGATTTCTAATATAAATAATAAACTGGGCAGTCATCCATGAAACCAATATTACCAATAAAGCGATAAAAAATTTATTAATATTCCAAATTAAAATCATATTGGTCAATATATCCGCCAAAGTAACGACTAAAATGAATCGGGTTGCTTTAACATGTCCGAATAATTTTGAATATGTAACATATTCGGTTTCCTCTTTAGGAGCTCTGATCTTTCGGCTTATTTCCCATATCAATGAAGGAAAATAAAGTGTCCACGTTACAAAAAAGGTAATCCAATTAAATGGATTGAGAGTGTACTTTATACAGGTAAATGATATTACATATATGTTTACAATCATTTGAACAGGATTATGGGTAACCAAAGCCAACATAAGATTTTTTTGAATTTTATGTTTATGAAAAAACCAAATGCTCATTAAAAAACCATATGAATACAAAAAAACGAAAAATATGAAGTTATTCATAAAAAGCAGATTTAAAACAACGGCTGTTGCCTGAACAATACTGCAAACTATTATTAAATCCTTCTTATATACTCTTCCCGAAGCTAACGGTCCATGAGCAAATAAACGTTTATCCAATTCATAATCTTTAAAATCATCAGCAATTCTTAGCCACATATAAAAAGCGAATACGGTATAAATACCGACAAATTCCTGTATACCCATAGAAAAATTATCCACCCGATTATTCAATAAAACCAAAAAGTAAACTTCATTGAATACAATTAATGCCAAAAAAAATCTTGGAATAAGCGGAAACATTTCTTTGAAATAAACTGAAAGTCTATGTAGCATTAAATTTTCTCCTAACTCAAAATTATGTGATATACCTCACCCTTATTAAAAGTATTTTTATTATATCACAATCTAAACATATGTTTTACCTTTCACAATTGCAATTAACCACGTCTTTAGAAGGCCACACTATATTATTGCTGTCAATATAAGGACTACTTACCGCTGCGGATAATTGAATTTCATCAATGAAAATATAGTATATTTGATTCCTGTTTTCAGTTTTTTTCTTGATGTACTCGTTC
>JBHAFN010000092.1:0-5157 GCA_041856105.1 Bacillota bacterium | reverse complement strand
TACCCGAAAGGTAATACAAACTAAACACAATACATAAAAAAGGAATAAAAATCAGGGAAGTAAAACTCATAATTAAACTCCATACATAACCATATTTTACCTAAAAAAAATAATGAATTCCATATAAAATCCGCTAAATACCATAATTTATAAAACCAAAGATCATAAAGGAAAGTAAAATCATTAGAATTCCGTCTTTAAACAATTAAAAAGAAGTGTTTGAACACCTCTTATTTTTGAACTAAATTCAATAATGCCTGAGCCGCATCAACGATACCGTTTTCTCCTTTATCAGGCAATCCCAAACAAGTATATATTTCACCGACATAAACTCCCTGTTCAAATAATTTATTAAACATTTCATCAATTAAAGGAGTCGCAACTTCCTGTTTTTGCATAGGTCCGAAAGGATTCGCAAAGAATGTGGTGGATAAGCCCTTCTCTTGGGTTGTACCTAAAGCAAAGCGCTTTCCTTCTATGAAAGCAGGTTTCGCCTCGTCAAGAGTTAAGAACCTGCTTAACCCTCTTTTATCGGTATAGTTGTTCGCATACATAAAACAATCGATCGGATGATCTTTTACAACAACCTTATAAGGCGCCGCCGGAACGACAACTCTTGCATTGGAAATTTCCGGATTAAAGAAGATGGAGCGATCCATATCTTTATATGCCGAACCTTTATCCAAGTCATCCAATCGTACAAACGCCCCGATTTCCGTTCCTTGGGCAACCAGTTGACCTTCTTCATTAATATGAATTGAACCCATGTCGTCAAAAATGATTTCCTGACGATCGATAATCCCGTCCGCAATAGATGTCATTGCCTCGATTGTTTCGGATTTACCAGCCCCGGAATCACCCATAAAGATAACATGTTTTTCTCGGCCATCTCTTAAATACAATTTAACCATAGCTCCATGGATCGGAACCCAGCCTTTTTCCATAACCGCCAGATTATGCAAGGTCAAAAACATCTTTTTCACATACCCGAAATATTCAATCACATCAGCCGCAGATACTTTACCGATCCAAATGTTTTCCTTTTTATCATGATAGAATGTAGTTTCGTTTTTCTCATCAGGATTACCGAATAAAACAATACAATCCGGTTTTTTGGATAAACATTCATCTCTGGTAGCCAATTCAAATAAATTCGGCACCGCTACGGCTCCGGAAATAAAATCTTTGTGAAAATAAGCGAACGTTAATAAGCTTCCCACCTTACACGGAAAACAAATCCATTCATTATCCCCTCTTAAAAACTCTTTAATCGGATTGACTGCCGTTTCAGTGAACAAACCCAATCTTTTATTACTTCTCGGATGTAAAATCAAAGGCGTTCTTAACATTATTTCCGTAATAAAAGGAATGCCGCTTAAAACTTCATAACCTTCAGGAATATTCCATTTGATATTTTGCAATAAAAGACTGGCATTGGTTCCGGCTTGAAGCTGTCTGTAAACCGTATTCTTGGAGCCTTGTACTTTTTGTTGGATTGTACGATAGAAATTTAATATCAAAGCGTTAAATTTTGTATCGGCATCAATAAAATTTTGAATTTGATAACCCTCTTCATTTTGAGTATACATCAATGAATATCTTTGCATATCCCGCCAAAAATGATAGGCTTCTTCAATAACCAAAAGCAATTTATCGGTTTCATTTAAACCAGGATGATTTATTTCCTTAAGCTCAAAAATCATTAACAGCTTAGATAATCTGATTAATTCCGATTTTGCAATCTCTTCGGTAGTCTTAAAAGTCAACCATGCATACATATCATGTTTATATCGTTTTATATGGGCAAAAAACAAGTTTAGAAACTCGCTGAACCCTTCTGACGCAACTAATTCTTCGGTAGTTGTACAATATTTTTTAGTATAGTTGATAATAAATGTATTTCGAGAAAAATAAAACTCTTTGTTCATGTCAATCCTCCAATGTGTTTTATTATACCATTTTATATAACCTTTGTCTTAATACTTCATAACTAATCGCTGAAATTGCGCTGCTCGCATTTAAAGCGTTTTTAAAGTCGTTTGCGTAAGGAATATAAACATTTTGATCAACATTATCCAATACCGCCTTAGACAAACCTCGCATTTCTCCTCCAAAGGCAATTAACACCTTCTCCATATAATCAACCTCAAAATAGGAAAGGGCATTTTTACGCATGGCGGCATATACTTTAAAACCTTTATTTTTGGCAAAATCAATGCTTGCCTTCAAGTCATCGCTTTGATGAATATTAATTAAATCAAAAGCTCCCGCACTGGATTTCAAGATAATATTTTCAAAGTTTTGATAATTTCTTTTATTAGTGATTACTCCTCCACACCCCGCACTATATAAAGTACGATAGATATAACCCAAGTTGAAAGGATCTTCAATTCCTTCAATTAAAACCACAAATGAATTTTCATTAAAACAGCTTTTTAGACTTTGATATTCTCTCTCTTTTACTTTTGCCAAAATACCGCCATGACTTTTCCCGTCCGCTATATTTTCAATTTCTGCTTTATCGATCCGCTTGACTTTAATCGCCTTTTCTTTACATAAATTAATTATATAATTGATATCTTTCCCGTTTTTATGCTTATCGATCATAACTTCTTCAACAACTCTTTTATTGCCCTTAATTGCTGCCTTTACACTTAATGAACCTTCAATAATCATACTCTGACCTTCCTAAGCATATCGCCCTCTTTTACCGCAAAAGGGATTTTTACTTTTACTTTTGCCATCGGTTTATTAGATACTTCTATTTCTTCATTATCTTCATTGACAATTTTTAAAACCTTAAAATGTTCATTATCGATGGTCGGGCCGAATACTTCCAATACATCGTCGACTTTAAACACATTACGACTTTGCACAATCGCTTCCCCGTCATCATAACCTAAAACCAAGCCGACAAAATCATGGGTAACTCCCGCTCCGTTAATACCGTATAAATGACTGCTTGCCTTAGGCAAACCGTTATAAAATCCGGAGTCGGTCAATCTGTTTTCAGCTTTGGAAATCTCTTTTTGATAATAGGCAATTCTTTCATCGCTGAGCCTTTCTCCTTTTTCATAAATTTCATCGATTAATTTACGATAAGTTTTTACTACCGTGGCGATATAATAAGCCGACTTCATTCTCCCTTCAATTTTTAAACTGGATACTCCGGCTTCTATTAAATCATAAACCTTATCAACCGCCATTAAATCCTTGGAACTCATTGAAAACAAAACATTGCGATCACTTAATTCCTTTTCCCCTTGATATAAATGATATTTCCAACGACAGCTTTGAGCGCATCCGCCCCTATTGGCATCTCTTAAAGTCATCGCATTACTCAATGTACACCTGCCCGAATAATTCACACACATCCCGCCATGAATAAAAGCTTCCGTTTCTATGGAAACGTTTTTAGTAATATATTTTATATCATCCAAGGTACACTCTCTTGCCAAAACTATTCTATCCGGTTTGATATCGTCAAAATATTCCATAACTTTTGAATTGGTTAAGGAAAGTTGAGTACTCATATGTACTTCCAATTTACCGGCAACCTTTCTTGCCAGTGAGGCAATCGCCAAAGAAGCCACGATAATGGCTTTAACCCCTATTTTCTCCAAGGTTATTAAATATTCCTTTAACCCTTCAAAATCTGTTTCATGAGGGATAATATTTACCGTAACATGAATAACCGCACCATGTTTCTTTGCAAATGCACATGCCTCTTTAATATCCTCAATTTCAAAGTTACTTGCCCTTGTTCTTAATGAAAATCTTTTACCGCCGATAAAAACCGCATCCGCCCCGAATAAAATGGCCGTTTTTGCTTTTTCCAAATCTCCTGCAGGAGCTAATAATTCTATTTTCTTCATTTTATTTCACCAAATTTGTTGCCTTTTCCATATACCCCGTAGATAAAGGCAAGTTTGCATACCTTTCATAATATCCGTTTTTATCGAATGTATGACCATCCAAGATTAATCGGTAGCCCTTAATCGCTTCCATTATACAATCGGTTTCTAAAAAAATCCCGTCCACCAAAAACAGGCTTACTCCCGCATTTTCCAATTCCTTGATTTCATCAAAAGATTCCTGAACATAATCGGTAAATATAGCCGTTCCGTGGTCATCTTCCAAAATAGGCATCTTACCCTCTCTTGTTTCTTCAACAATATATAAATCTCTTCGATTATCTATATCGACTTCTTTATTGATGAACGTAAAATAATTTTCCATTAGCTTTCTTCTTGAATAACTCATATTTAAATACCCGTGAATGATTATCCCGACTCTTCCCAAACTGTTTTTCGCTATATCAATCATTTCTTCTTTAGTAATTTCTTTAGATAAGATAACCCCGTAAATTCCTTTGTTTAAATGATAATTGACATCAAAATGATTGGTTACGATCGTATCGGGATCATACACTAATTTATTGTGTAAATTTAATTTTTTAGCCAAACCGTATATCGCCAAATCATTGTAAAAAATGCCGGTAATTTTCAGTTCACTTAAAAAGTTTAAATACTCTTCGGCTTTTTTAAGTTCTTTATCAAGATAAATTCTGTTCATTTTAATAAACAACTTTAATTTTAATTCCGCACAGATTGTAGATATTTTTTTTATATCCGCCAAACTGAAAGCTTTGGCAAGTCTTGTCCCGTGATAATCATCCGCAATGATTACTCCGTCCGCTTTAACTTCTTTTAATCTATATAAATCATCAATGTTAAAAATTGTACTAATTATTTCACCCATCATAATTCCCTCTTAACGTATAAGATAATAACATAAATATAAACAAATGATTAGTTCTTCGCCCAATTTAACCTAACCCTCTTGACATTTATCAAGCTGGAATACTATTATACTTTATGTAAATCAAATTGAGCGTTAAGTGCCGAAAGAACGGGAAATCTTTTGGACGAAAAGTTAATCTTGCGGTTCAATTATGATTCCCACATATGTGATATCTGACGCTTCGATACTTCACTGTTGTGGAGAAAGGAGTGTTTTTTATATGTTTAAAGAAAATTTTATTACCTCAATGAAGAAACTGTCTTCAACCAAAAATTTGGCGTTATTAGCCATTTCAATCGCCTTAAATGTTTCATTAAAAAGTATTTTTTTACCTGTGGGCGATAATTTAAGAAT
>JBHAFN010000091.1:0-2772 GCA_041856105.1 Bacillota bacterium | reverse complement strand
CATCGTTATTTAAATTTTTGATGGAAAAAGAAGCTTTTTTTATTTTTTTAAGTATTTCCATAAGTTCATCCTTTCTTAAATGAAGTTCCGACATTTTTACCCTCTAAAATATCATAAATAATTTTCGGATTACTTCCGTCGGTAATAATCGTTTCAATATTATCCTCGATTATAAGCTTGGCAGCCAATATTTTGGTAATCATGCCGCCCGTACCGACATCACTTGTACTGCCGCCGGCCATTTTGATTATTTCCTCATCAATATTATTTACATGGCTGATAAGTCGGGCATCATCATAAAGTTTGGGATTTTTATCATATAAACCTTCAATATCCGAAAAGATGATTAAACCGTCCGCCTTGATCACTTTGGCGACCATTGCGCTTAAGGTATCGTTATCCCCGAAAACAATTTCATCAAAGGCAACCGTATCGTTTTCATTTACAACCGGAATTACATTCATTTTAAACAACGCTTCAAAAGTATTGGTAACATTAAATAATCTTTCGTTACTGGTGAATACATCTTTGGTAAGCAGTATTTGCGCGCTGGTATTGCCGTAATCGTTAAAAAACTTTTCATAGAGGTAAATCAATTCTCCCTGACCGATAGCCGCAATCGCTTGCTTGGTGGGGATATCCTGCGGTTTTTGGCTGATGTTCATTTTGTTTCTTCCTACCGCAATCGCACCCGAGGTTACCAAGACGACATCCAAACCTTCATTCTTTAAATCGGACAACACCTTTACCAAGTTATCCAACAATCTTAGGTTTAATTTTCCGTTTGCTTTGGTAATTGTGCTTGAACCCACTTTAACTACCAGTCTTTTAAAATTTCTCATATAAAGTTCCTCATCTTTTTGATAATCTTATCATAAATAATTATCCATATGATAAAATAAATAATATTGGAGGAAGTTGGATGTATTTAGTAAACTGTTGGATTGAACATCCAACCTTAAAAATCGATCGTCTGTTTTCTTATTTAAGCGAAGTTTATTTAAATAAGGGAGTCAGGGTAAGAGTTAATTTCAATTACAAGGATATAATCGGGTTTGTGGACAGTTCAAGATATATAGAGGATATTTCAGCTTTAAAAAGTGAATTGGGTTACAGTTTAAAACCGATAAAAGATATAATCGATCAGGAAAGTATTTTAAATGACGAGCTGTATGAATTGGGTAAATGGATGGCTAAAGAAACCTTGAGTCCGACCATTGCCTGTTTTCAAACGATGTTGCCTAAAAAGATAAAACCGATCAGCAATTTCGGAAAGATCGTCAAGGTAAAGAAGGTAAGAGTAAAACCGTTAAATATAGAGCTGAAGCTTAAAGAATTAACCGCTTATCAATATCTTTTAGAAAAGGAAACCTTATTGTTGAGCGAATATCGCAAACTGTTTAAATCTTATGTAAACAAGTTGATCGATAAAGAGGTAATTGAAGTTTTTGAGGAAGAAAAAAATAACAGCTTAACCGTTAAAGAATACGATAAAAATAATAATTTAAAACTTACCGAAGCCCAATCTTTCGCCATGAAAAAAATAATCGCTTCTAAAAAGGAAGTTATATTATTACACGGGATTACCGGCAGCGGAAAAACCGAAATATACCTGCAATTGGCGGGAAAAATAATTGCGGAAGGCAAACAGGTGTTGTTTTTGGTGCCGGAAATATCTTTAACTCCTCAAATGGTAAAAAGAGTAAAATCAAGGTTTTATGACGATTTGGCTATTTATCATTCGGGATTGAATGCTCAGGAAAAGTATGAACAGTACAAAAAAGTTTTAAACGATGAAGTAAAGATAGTAGTCGGGACAAGAAGTGCCGTTTTTATGCCTTTTAATAATTTAGGATTGATCATCATGGATGAAGAACATGATTTAAGCTATAAACAGGATGGCATACCGATGTATCACTGTCGGGATATTGCCGTTAAAAGAGCTTCGCACTTTAAATGTAAGGTTTTACTCGGAAGTGCCACTCCGTCTTTAGAAAGCTATGCCAGAGCTTTAAAGGGAGTATATGAGCTTGTAGAGTTAGGCAGCCGCATAAATAATAAATTGCCGAATATAAAGCTGATTAATATAAACGATTCGTCAAAAAAACAAAAGGGGTATATTTTAAGTGAGGAGCTTAAAGAAAAGATTGCGCAGGCATTAAAAAAACAAAAACAGGTTATTCTTTTATTAAATCGAAGAGGGTTCAGCACCTCGATTAGATGTAAAAACTGTAATACGGTAATCATGTGTCCGCATTGCGATATATCGATGAGCTATCATCATGACATTAAAATGCTTAAATGTCATACCTGTAACACCACCATGCCTTATCCCGTTGTATGTCCGGGCTGTAACGGTAAAAACAGTTTCTCCAGCTTCGGTTTCGGTACTCAAAAACTTGAAGAAGAAGTTAAAAGCGTTTTTAAGGGAGTAAGAGTAATCAGAATGGATTCTGATACTACCTCCAAGAAAAATGCTCACGAAACATTGCTGGAGGCTTTTTCCCATCATGAAGCGGATATATTGCTCGGTACGCAGATGATTTCCAAAGGGCTTGATTATCCTGACGTTACTTTGGTAGGGATAATAAACGGTGATGCCGGTATTCATCGGGTTGATTATCGCAGTCAGGAAGTGGTTTTCGATATGCTTACTCAGGCATCGGGAAGAAGCGGTAGAAGCGATGATGAGGGCGAGGTTATCATTCAGGTATATGATGATAATAACTATGTGATTAATTCGGTTTTAAAACAAGACTATAAAACTTTCTT
>JBHAFN010000090.1:0-3129 GCA_041856105.1 Bacillota bacterium | reverse complement strand
TGTCAAACAATTCGTCATCATTTAAATAAGCGCTGAGCATGACATAAACAAACAGACACTTGGCACAATGATTACACCACATCCCCTCCTTACTGCCGACATTACAACTTTTAAAAACGCTATGATATTTTTTTAATGTGGAAAAGATATAGGTGATTTCCAATTCGCTTAAACCTCTGAGTAAAGAAAAATATTTAATATCCTTACTGACGTATTTGAAGATATATTGATTAAAATCAGCTTCAAACTGATAGGATTTGGAATATTGATGGTTAACCTCTTCATCAAGCACGGTAGATTCGTTGGCGCTGGCTTCATTGGATAAACAAATATATTTCTTTTCATATAACATCGCCACTAAAACACCGGAAAAAGCCACCAAGGCGCTAAAAGGCGTATGCCCGTTTAAAAAACCTTTTTTGTTTAAGGCAAGCATATTGGGATCCAACGTTCTTTCCACATTGATTAATTTATCTTTATAGCCTGCCGCAATTGCGGCAGCCAGCGCCGATTTTACATGATTGATTACATAGACATGATTATCGTTAAAATAATCCTTCAACAATTCCAAGCTGACAAAAGAATCTTTTCCTCCGCCCACCGGAATTAAATTCCCCTGACAATTTATTTCTAAAGTCTCTCCTTCAATCTTTTTTGAAGAAGGAATTATATTCATAAAATTATCAATATCGGTTTTAATGTTATTGATATAGAAAAATTCTCCCAATCCGTAAAAATAAAGTTTTTTCCACCAATCAAGCTGATATTCATCTAAAAACACATTAAGAAAAACATCCTTTGAACAAGTTAATTTCCAATAACTGATCAGCTCCACCAAACCCAAATTAAAAACACATTCTTTAAATTCTCTAATATTTTTATACTCTTTTAAATTATTTTTTTTAATCGTCCATGTAGGATAAAAACTGCTCAGGCCAACTATTTCAAAATGATAGGTTATTTTAATCAAATCGGCAGTTTCATCAATAATATAATCATGATATATAAAGCTCGGATATAACTCTCTTAATTGTGCAAAGTTCATTTCATCACCCATCCCATTATACATTATTTAATCGGCATAATAAATAAAAAGCAATATCTATTATAATATATGTTATATAATTTATATTATAGTTTGTTTTATATAAAATTATATAAAATACATATAACATATTTATAAAGGGTATCGGAATTTCCGATACCCTTATAAAACTACATCGCTTCGTGCATTGTACGAGCAATTACGTCGTCTTGTTGATCTTTGGTAAGTTTATTAAAGTTTACTGCATAGCCGGAAACACGAATGGTTAATTGCGGATACTTTTCCGGATGTTTTTGAGCATCCAATAATGTTTCACGATTGAACACGTTTACGTTCAGGTGATGACCGCCGCTTTCCGCATAGCCGTCAATTAGTGTTACTAAATTTTCGATTTGATCTGACATATTTTTATCCTCCTATTTAATGTCATCTTTTCCTAAAGCATCAGGTATGATTGAGAAAGTATTTGATATACCGTCTCTGGAATATTCATAAGGTAATTTTGCGACCGATTCAAGGGATGCGACCGCCCCGTGCGTATCACGTCCGTGCATCGGATTAGCCCCCGGCGCAAACGGTTCGCCGGCTTTACGTCCGTCCGGAGTATTTCCTGTCTTCTTACCGTATACCACGTTGGAAGTAATCGTTAAAATACTCATTGTCGGAACCCCGTTACGATATGTTTTATGTTCTTTAATCATGTTCATAAATTTCTTAACCAATTCAGAAGCGATTAAGTCAACTCGATCATCGTTGTTACCGTATTTAGGGAAATCACCCTCAATTTCAAAATCAATCACTATGCCGTTTTCATCTCTGATTGTTTTTACTTTGGCATATTTAATTGCGGATAATGAATCGGCAACTACTGAAAGTCCGGCAATTCCGGTCGCAAAGAAACGTCTTACATTATGATCATGTAAAGCCATTTCGATTGCTTCATAAGAGTATTTATCATGCATATAGTGAATTACATTTAATGTGTTTACATATAATCCCGCCAACCATTGCATCATTTGATCGTATTTCTTAATTACTTCATCATAATCGAGATATTCGGAAGTAATCGGTTCAAATCGTGGAGAAACCTGTACTTTTTTCTTTTCGTCCACCCCGCCGTTAATCGCATACAACAAGCATTTTGCCAAGTTGGCTCTTGCCCCGAAAAACTGCATGTCCTTACCGACTCTCATACTGGATACACAGCAGGCGATACAATAGTCATCACCCATTTCGATTCTCATTAAATCGTCGTTTTCGTATTGAATAGAACTTGTTTCAATGGAAATTTTGGCACAAAATCTCTTAAAGTTGTTCGGTAATCTGGTTGACCATAAAACCGTCAAATTCGGTTCCGGTGCCGGTCCCAAGTTTACCAAAGTATGTAATACTCTAAATGAGTTCTTGGTTACCAAAGATCTTCCGTCCAAACTCATTCCCCCGATTGATTCGGTAACCCATGTAGGATCTCCCGAGAATAAATCATTGTATTCCGGAGTTCTCATAAACTTAACCAATCTTAACTTCATCACGAAGTGATCCATCAGTTCTTGAGCTTCCGATTCAGTGATCAATCCGGCTTTTAAATCTCTTTCAATATATATATCAAGGAATGTACTTGTTCTTCCAAGCGACATTGCCGCTCCGTTTTGGTCTTTTACCGCTCCCAAATATCCGAAATAGAGGTTTTGTACGGCTTCTTTAGCGGTTGACGCCGGCTTGCTGATGTCTTTTCCGTAAATCTTAGCCATTTTAGCTAAATCCTTTAATGCACGAATTTGTTCAGAAACTTCTTCTCTTTCTCTGATTCTTTCTTCACTCATCGGACCAAGTAAAATATTGTCCAACAACGCCTGCTTATCGGCGATCAAGAAATCGGTACCGTATAAAGCAACTCTTCTATAATCTCCGACAATTCTTCCTCTACCGTAAGCATCGGGAAGACCGGTAATAATCGCCGAACTTCTAGCCAAACGCATTTCCGGCGTATAAGCATCAAATACCCCCTGATTATGCGTTTTACGATACTTTGTAAAGATTTCTTCCACTTCGGGATCAAGCTTAAATCCGTATGCCTCTAAAGC
>JBHAFN010000089.1:0-4733 GCA_041856105.1 Bacillota bacterium | reverse complement strand
TCATGAACCGATGAGAAACACCTTGTTTTTAAGTGCTAAACTTGAAGAACCGGGAGTTATCGGGGCGGCGATGTTGCCGGTTTCGAAAGGAGTATAAAATGAAGATAAACGAAACGGTTTTAAGAAAATATGCCCGACTTATTGTCAAAAGCGGGGCTAATGTTCAAGAAGGACAATTGGTAGTGGTCAATTCCGGAGTGGAGTATTATGACTTCACCAGAATGGTGGTTGAAGAAGCTTATAAAGCCAAAGCAAAAGAAGTTATAGTTAACTATAATGATGAAATTTTAAACAGACTTGCGTTTGAAAACGTTGAAACCGATGTATTAAAGAACGTTGCTTCATGGCAGGTGGAAAGATATAAATACTTTGTAGATAACAAATGCTGCTTTATTCATATCAGAAGTACGGTACCTGATTTGTTATCTCATATCGCAACCGAAAAACTGCAAACGGTTAATTTGGAGAGAGTTAAAGCGTTTGAACCGTTCAGGTATTATACAATGGCTAATCACGGTCAATGGACGATAGCGGCAGTACCTAATCCGGTTTGGGCTAAAAAGGTATTCCCCGATTTAAATGAAGAAGAGGGTATGCAAGCGTTATGGGAGGCAATCCTGAAAACCGTTCATGTCGATGAAGAAAGCGATACTTTAAAAATATGGGAAAAGCATAACGTTGATTTAAAGCATTATTATACGATATTAAACGAGTATAATTTTAAAGAATTACATTTTACCAACAGCTTGGGAACCGATTTGAGAGTCGAACTTGCCCTGAATCATATTTGGAGAGGGGGACAAGACTTTACTTTAGGTAAAGTTCCGTTTAATCCTAATTTACCTACGGAAGAAGTGTTCTCCATGCCTAAGCGTGATGGCGTCAACGGAATTGTATATGCGACCAAACCGTTGAATTTCCAAGGTAAATTGATTGAAAACTTTTGGATTAAATTTGAAAACGGCAAAGCTGTGGAATATAAAGCCGAAAAGAATGAAGATATTTTAAAGAATTTGATTGAATTGGATGAAGGTTCAAGCTATTTGGGGGAAGTGGCATTAATATCATTCGATACCCCGATTTGTGAAAGCAACATATTATTCTATGATACTTTATTTGACGAAAACGCTTCATGTCATTTGGCGTTGGGGGCTGCTTATCCGACCAATTTGAAAAACGGGGAAAACATGAGCAAAGAAGAATTGTTAAAAAACGGGGCTAATGTTTCCATGACGCATAATGATTTCATGTTCGGAAGCGGCGATATGAATATTAAGGGATATACATTTGACGGCAAAGAAATTACCGTCTTCGATAAAGGGAACTTTGTAATATAAAAAGAGGATAAAAGATGTACCATATCAGCGATGTTAAAAAATTTAATAGATGTGTCAGACTATTTCAACACAGCTTAAATGAAACGGGTACATCTTTTAATTATTTTGTCAGAAAAGACAATGATGTAACCGATTTGGCGATGAAAAAGTTAAACATCACTACTTGTTTTAAAGGTGAGGTTAATGATGATCAAAGTTTGGCTTTAAACGCTTTAAAGACTGAAGAATGGTTGGTAAAAGCCAGATTTGAATATATGGGGTTGAGGGTTAAAGTGCCTTTTTTACATAAGGTGGATGACAAATGGGATTTATACTTTTTGTATATCGGAAATTATCCTCATGAAGATGACAGTTTATTTTATGCAGGAATAATTTGGGTATTGGAAAATAACGGTATAAAACTGAACAATCTTTATATAATTCATTTAAACAGTGCCTATATCAGAGAAGATGAGTTGAATATTGATGAGCTGTTTATTATCTCCGAGAGTTTTTATAATAAAAATAATAATCCCGGTAATTTATTGAATGATGTTTTGTTTAACCATAAAATTGATTTTGATTCAATTTTAAAAAAGATGGATTTTTACGGTAAACAAAAACTTGTTGAGCCTGTAATGGTAAAAGCGTGCAGTAAGTTCGGTAAATGTCTTTATTATAATACTTGTTTTAATGAAGAGTTTATTGAGGATAATGCCATTACAACATTGGTAAGCAGTCAAAATAAGTATGAAATGAGTAAGCGGGGAATTAAATATTTAAAGGATGTTGATATTGATTTAATAGAAGGCACAAGAAAACAGTTTGCTCAAATAAGGGCGGATATAAACGGCGGATTATTTGTCGATAAAACGGCTTTAAATGCTTGGTGGAAAAAATTGAAGTTTCCTTTAATATTTTTGGATTTTGAATGGGAAACATATGCCATTCCTCCGTATGCCAAAATGAAGCCTTATGATGTTTTGCCTTTTGAATATTCCATCCATATTTATGACGGTAAAAACGTCATCCATAAAGATTATGTGGGATATAACGATACAAGGGAAGATTTAATAATCAATTTGTTAAAAGACATTCCTGATGAAGGGAGTATTATCGCATATAACGGGGAAGCCGCCGAAAAGATAAGAATTAAGGAATTGGCTGAATATAAAAAAGAATATTTTGAAAGCTTACATGCTTTGCTTGAAAGAATAGTTGATTTACAGTTTCCGTTTGAATCGGGAATTGTCTACGATGTAAGAATGAGGGGTCAATATTCATTAAAAACATTGATGAATATTTTGGATGAAAAAGGATATAGTTCTTTGACTATTCATCAAGGAATGGATGCGGTATATTCGTGGAGAAAGATCGTGGAAACGACCGATGAAGCGGAAAAACAAAAAATTATTGCCGGTTTAAAAGAATATTGCGGTATGGATACATATGCCATGTTAACGGTTTATAAATGGTTAAAGAATTTAACCTAGATTTTAGGTAAAGTTCAGCAAAATTACCAAAAAATAAAGTATAATGTAATTAACCAAGGAGGAATATTTATGAGATTGGAAATTGTTGGTAAAAATGTTACGGTAACTGAAGGTATGAAGGAAAAGGCGGAAAAGAAATTGTCGTTTCTAAACAAATATCTTCTGATTGATGAGGATACTATTGCCAGAGTTGTATGCAAGGTGTATCCCAATGTGCAAAAGGTGGAAATAACTATTCCTACCCGTATTGGTCAGGTTAGAGCGGAAGTTGAGCATGAAGATTTCTATGCGGCTTTGGATTTAGCCATTGATAAGCTAGAAGATCAAATTCGTCGTCAAAAAACAAGGTTGTCCAGAAAACATAAAGATAAGCTGGCTACCGCATTTATTGAAGAAGATGTGGAACAAATCAATAAGGATGACGTATTGGTAAAAACCAAATCAATCAATCCGGAAACTATGGATGTTGAAGAAGCGATTATGAGAATGGAAATGTTGGGACATAGCTTCTTTGTATATAATGATAACGAAACCGAAGGGATTGCGGTTGTATATCGAAGAAATGACGGTCAATATGGTTTAATTGAAACGGTTGCGGCGGAATGATTTCCGCCTTTTTTAATATATGCTGTTTATTTAGGATTTATAAGGAATAAGCTTATAGTAAAAAATAATTTATTTTAGATATAAGGCTCATAAATTGTTCTCAACAGGATATTTTTTATATTATAATTAATTTGTAATTTAATTGTGGAGATAAAATATGAATCCGTTTGTAAGGATATTATTAAAAGAAATGAATCTTGCTTTGGGATGCACGGAACCGATTGCCATTGCCTATACCGGCGCTGTTGCGGCTTCTTTTTTCGGTTTGAACAATATTAAAAAAATAGATGTTTATTGCAGTCCGTCCATTATTAAAAATGCCCATTGCGTAAACGTACCCAACGCTAAAGGAAGAACGGGAATTAAGACCGCCGTAGTTTTGGGGATGATCGGAGGAAACCCGGATTATAAGCTTGAAGTATTAAGGGATGTCAATGACAAACACTTAGAGGCGGTTGATCAGCTGCTTGACAAAAACATTGTCAATATTTATACCAAAGACACCGAAGAAAACTTATTTGTAAATGTCATTATCAAATATATTGATAATACGGTTTCAGTCTTATTGGAGTGTATGCACGATCATATAAGTCAAATAAAAATAAACGATGAAATTATTGTGGATAATCCGTTAAATGAAAAGGATTTTGAAGATTATTCATGTTTATCTTTAAAAAATATTTATCAGTTTGTCAAAGAATTGGATTTGAATAATTATCCGGAATTGAAGGACAGAATTAACTTGTCCATTCAAGTGAACAGTGAAATTGCCAATGAAGGTTTAAATCGTAATTGGGGATTGAAGGTAGGGAAAACCATTCAAAACAGCTGTAACAATCCGGATGTATTTACCAATGCCAAGGCTTTAACCGCAGCGGGTTCAGATGCCAGAATGAGCGGTTGTTCTTTACCGGTAATGATCAATTCCGGAAGCGGTAATCAGGGAATCACCGCCTCCATTCCCATAATCACCTATGCCAAGGAAAATAATATTCCTTTAGAACAATTACAAAAAGCTTTGATTTTATCCAACCTGATCGCCATTCATCAAAAGCACCATATCGGAAAATTATCGGCTTTTTGCGGGGTGGTTTGTTCTTCGGCAGCCGCTTCTTGCGGAATAGCGTATTTAATGGGTTTGTCATTGCCGCAGTTGGAGATGATTGTTTCCAATACGCTGGTATCCGCCGGAGGGATTCTTTGTGATGGAGCTACTCCGTCATGTGCTTTGAAAATTGCGACCTCTTTGGATTGTGCGTTTGTCAGCCTGCAGTTGGCAAAAGAAAACCTTACGTTTAATCAAAACGAAGGTTTGGTA
>JBHAFN010000088.1:0-2631 GCA_041856105.1 Bacillota bacterium | reverse complement strand
TTTTAAATGAAGATATGCCGAAGGAGCTGTCTTCAAACTATATTTTTGAAAGTTGTATTCGTAAGGATGATGAAGAGAAAAAAGAAATTTATCTTTTAAGAAGGCGCAAGGACAATGTCAGAGTACTTTTGCGGGTTACTAAAAACTATCCTGAGGAAGATGCCGTTGAGGAAGCCAAGTTACTTGAAAAGCTTGATCATCCGAGTATTCCTAAAGTATATGCTTATTATGAAAAAGGGGAAAAGAAATATATTGTACGGGAATATATTGAAGGATTTTCGCTTTATGATGTCGTAAAATCGAAGGGTGTTTTAAGTATCAAAGATATTTATAACGTCATGCTTAAGCTTACCGATATTTTAAAATATTTACATTCATATACTCCGCCGGTTATTCATCGTGATATAAAGCCGCAAAATATAATTATCGGAAAAGACGGCAGTATTCATTTGATTGATTTTGGTATAGCCAGATTGCATAAAGAAAGAAGTCGGCAGGACACCTCCGTGGTTTTAAGCTTGGATTATGCTTCGCCTGAACAATACGGATTTGCTCAGACAACTCCTTTATCGGATATTTATTCGTTGGGAGTGGTAATGCTTTTTATGGCGACGGGTAATACAATCAAGTCGGAGCTTGAATCCCAGATCGTTAATAACAAATTACGTTATCTAATAGAAAGATGTATTGATTTTAATCCTAAATCTCGTTTTCAAAGTGTTGATGATATCCAAAGTTATATAAAGAAGGATAAATATCCGCAATCTTCTCATGGTAAAGAAAGTTTGAGAATGAAGCTGGCTTTTTGTTTAATGATTGTTCTTTTAAGCGGCTTTTCTTATTTTACGGGAATTTACCTAGGTGAAGGTACAGGTGAAAACTCCGGTTATACCAAAGGATATTCTGCCGGTTATGCCGACAGTTATGAATTGATGCCTGCCTTTAATAATACCTTTTTGGATACGAATATCAATGTGGAAAATAATGTAGGCAATATCTTTATTGACGGGGGATCGTATGCCGTAAAACATGGAGATATAATATTTTACCTGTATGAGGGAGATATTTATAAAATGAGCGATAACGGTGTTGAATCAAGTTTATTTGTAAAGGGAAAGAATGCTGAAATGTTGAGTTTTTACAACGGTTGGTTGTATTATTCTTCGGGTGCGCATATCATGCAGACAAACATATACACCATGCAAAGCGATATTTTATATGAGAATATTTTTGGAGAGTTGTATATAATTGATGAACGTTATTTTATAAAAAACGCTGCCGGTCTTTATCTTCTTGATGTTTCTACGGGTAATATTACGTTGCTTAACAATCTTGAAAATTACAAACAATTTTATATAGTAGATAATCAGTTGTATTACATCGATTTTGATCAGGTTTTATATGTTTTTGATATGGATGGAAATAATGCGCATAAAATTACGGATATCCGTGTGGAAAGCATTTGTGTTTTTGAAGGGTATATTTTCGCATTAACGGCAAGCGAAGGGATAAATGAGCTTATAAGAATCGATATGAACAGTCATGAGGTGGAGATTCTTGCCGAAATAAACGCATCAGTGATCAATGTTACAAAAGAGGGAATATATTTCATTGATAATTTTGATGATACTTTAAATGTTTATTCTTCAGACGGCAGGATTCGTAATAAAATATCCAAAAATCGTGTGCTTGATTTTAATGTTGTCGGCGATTGGATCTTTTATCATAACAGTACCGATAACGGCAGGTTGTGGTGTGTAAGATTGGATGGTACAAATGATCATCCGATTCAAACGGGGAGGTAGTTAAGATGTTGAAAAAGATTAAGTATAAGTGGAAAAATCATCAAAAACGATCCGTGTTTGAGATAGTCAGTGAAGACGGCACGATGAAAATTAAAGAAATTTATCATATTGTTGAACAATTATGTTCTTTATCACAAATAAAAGATATTGAGGATTTATCTAAAATAAGCAATATTCTTCATCCGCAAAACGTTATTGTGCATATGGACAATACGGTTCAAACAGCTGATGAAAGCGTACCTCTTTCTTTAAGAGAAATGTATATTCCGCCTGAATCGGATATGTCTTCCGGGTCAGTTGTTTATGCTTTGGGAATGTTAATGCTTTTTATGGCAACGGGAAATACCAAAAAGAGCGATTTGGATACTTTTGTTGATGATGGATCTTTTAAATCGCTGGTGGAACGTTGTATAGCGTTTAATCCCGATAAGCGTTATAAGTCGTCTGATGAACTTTTAAAAGATATAAGGCGGGCAGGCGGGAATAATAAAAAAAGCTTCAGATATTTTTTACTCGGGTTGATTTTGTTATTTTCCACAGGGGTTGTTTTGTGGTTTTATCATAGCGGTAGATCATTGGGGGAAACAACGGGGAAAGCTTCAGGTTTTACAAGGGGTTATGCCGCCGGGTATGAAAAGGGGTTTGCGGATGCGCCGGGAATAGGGATAGGCCCTTCTTCCTTTAACAGGAATAACGGAAATCTTTTGGGGAATATGATTTTAGAAAAAGGGGCTATGGCGGCTTTTAATGAAGATACGGTGTTTTTTATCCATGAAAACAATATTTATAAAATGAATCCGTATACTGAGGAAATACAAGTTTTGAT
>JBHAFN010000087.1:0-6109 GCA_041856105.1 Bacillota bacterium | reverse complement strand
CTATTTCTTTCAACAGCTCGCTTGTTTTTCTATATAAATCTTTTATGGTGCCATTATTATATAATACATAATCCGCTCTTTCAATTTTATCTTTTTTATTTAACTGTGTATTTACAATTTTAACGGCCTTTTCTTTTGTGTAACCCCTGTCTTCGATACACCTTTCAACAGCAATCTCATCATCACAGGTGATAACTATCACTTTATCAAAATATTTTTCCATTCCCGCTTCATATAACAAGGGAACCTCGGCAAAGAAAACCTTATTTGCCTTATCCATCATTTTTTGCATGCCGACCAATACAAAAGGATGAATAATGTCTTCCAGTTTTCTTTTAAGCGATAAATCATTAAAAATAACTTCGGAAACCTTTTTAAAGTCAACTTCCCCATTACCATCCAAAACACCTTCACCCAAAAGCTTTACAATTTTCTCATAATGACCCGTTCTTTTACGATAAGCCAATTTTGCATAATTATCACTGTCAAAAACCGGATAACCCATCCGTCTTAAAATATTGCTGAAAGTTGATTTTCCTGCCGCTAATGTTCCGGTAATCGCAATTCTCATTTTAATAACTCCTGACAATTTTCACAAAAATATGTTGTTCTGCCGTTAATCTTTATTTTCTTAATTAAATCGTTACATACTTTACAATTCTTTTTAAAATGAACATCGGTATCCAAAGCGAATTCCCATGATAAATATTCATCATTACCATCAAAGTCCATTCCGGTTTTGATAAATTTATTCAAAACGATTTTAATACTGTTATTTAACTTACCGTAATCATTGATCAAGCTTGTTTTACTTAACGGATGTATCTTGGCTTCAAAACATATTTCATCCGCATAAATATTACCTATGCCGGCAATAAGTCTTTGATCAAGCAAGGCGGTTTTTAAGTTGCGACCGACTTTGGAAAAAGTATCTCTTAAATATTTTTCATCGATATCCAAGGCATCTTTTTTTATTTTCAACTCCTGATATAAATCAGTGCTTTTACTTAACAACTTAAATCTGCCGAACTTACGAAAATCCTGATAATAAAGTATAAAATCATCAAAAATCAATTTTAAATGCACATGCTTAAGATTAAGTTTGTTGCCGATATAAAACCTTCCTTCCATTCTCATATGGGCAATCAGATAATCTTCCTCAAAGGCAAAGATGATGTATTTACCTATTCTGAAAACTTTATTAATCCTCTTATTGATAATTTTGGAAATATCGTTTTCCAATATTTTCGAATAAAGCACTTTTACAGCTTTTACTCTACGATTAACAAGCTTTTCATTCAAAAGATAAGTAACCTTATATACTTCCGGTAATTCAGGCATCATTTAACCTCCAACCAGTTTTTACCGTATTTAGCTTCCGCCAGTAAAGGCACTTTAAGTTTATAAGCATTGCTCATACCTTCTTCAACGATTTTTTTCATTATTTCCGTTTCATCGGGATAAACATCGAAAATCAATTCGTCATGTACTTGTAAAATCATTTTAGATTTAAGATTGTTTTTAACCATTTCTTCGTCAATTTTCAACATTGCCAGTTTAATGATATCCGCCGCCGTACCTTGAATCGGAGCGTTCATCGCCGCTCTTTTCCCGAATTCTCTTACCATATGCGATTTATCATTGATCTGCGGGATAAGCCTTCTTCTGTTAAGCAGGGTTTTAACATATCCGTATTGTTTACAATATTCGATAACTTCATTCATGTATTGATGAATTCTGGGAAATTTCAAATTGTAAATGTCCATAAAATCTCTTGCTTCTTTGCGGGATATACCTAATTGTTCAGCTAAACCGAAATCACTGATTCCGTAAACGATGCCGAAATTTACCGCCTTGGCTTTTCTTCTTAAATCCGCAGTTACTTCATCCTCGCCTACGCCAAACACATCCATCGCCGTCTTGGTATGAATATCCATCTTACCGTTAAAGGCGGCGATTAAACCATCTTCATCAGCCATATCGGCTAAAACTCTAAGTTCAACCTGAGAATAATCACATGCCAAAAGTAAATTGCCTTCGGTAGGTAAAAATGCTCTTCTGATTTGTTTACCCGCTTCATCTTTTACCGAAATGTTTTGTAAATTCGGATCGGTACTTGATAATCTGCCGGTCTGGCTTATACATTGATTAAATACGGTATGCATTTTTTGATCGTTTTGAATATATTTCTTTAAACCCTCGGCATAGGTACTGTATATTTTCTGCAATTTACGATATTCCATTAAATTTTCAATTATCGGATGAATCCCGGAAAGCTTTTCCAAAATTTCTACGGAAGTACTTCTTTTTTTATTGCTTGGAAGCTGTAATTTGTCAAACAAAACTTCCGCAAGCTGTTTGGGTGAGTTTATATTAAATTTCATTTGAGCATCCTGATAAATCAAATCGGTTAATGTATTGATTTTTTCCAAAGTTTCATCGGCAATTAAATCCAAAACGCTTCCGTCTACCCTAACCCCTTCATCCTCCATTTTATATAAAATCTTGGATAACGGTAATTCCAAATTATAAAATAAATCTTCCAGCTCATATTCTTTTAAAACATTAACGGTGGCAAAATACAATTTATTGATATTGGAAACATGATTAGTCGCATAAATCTCTTTTGAATCGTGTTTATTTAAAGTGGTTAAACCATATTCTTCAATTATTTTATCTGAGCTTGTAAGGGTGCTGTTACATAAAAAAGCCGCAATCATGACATCATATCCATAATTTATCTCAATGCCGTATCTTTTTAAAATATGTAAATCTCTTTTAAAATCATACCCCACTTTTAAAGAATCGTTTTTTAAATAAGCAAGCAGTTTTTCATCTTTTTTGACATCATCAATTGCCATATATATCGTTTGATGTTTATTGTTTAAAGCCAAGCCGTTAAGCACGGCATTTAAAAACATCTGTTTATCGTCATCCAAGGCGATCGCCAGATAACCGTTATAAAATTCATCCGGCACCTTGGCAACCGTTTTAAAACCGTCATTATTCACCACGATATTATTAACAATTAAGGCTTCATATCTTTTTTTGATACTGTTCATTTCAACCAAATCCAAAAATTCAACCAGAGTTTTATAATTGGGCTTAAAGCTGTAATCATCTACAGGTACATCAGCACCGGTAATGATGGTTGCCAATTTTTTACTTAAGACTGCCAACTCCTTATTGTTTTTAACTTTTTCTTTCAACTTACCGGTAAGCTTATCAACATTTTCCAACAGATTTTCCAAGGTTTGATATTCATGAATTAACTTAATGGCCGTTTTTTCACCAATGCCCGGAATACCGGGAATATTATCCGTCGAGTCGCCCATCAATCCTTTTAAATCGGTTATTTGACTGGGAACAAGCCCCATTTCATCCATTAATCGCTTTTCATCCATTTCTTCAATATCGCTGATTCCTTTTTTCATCAGCCATACTGATGTGGTCGGATCGATAAGTTGTAACATATCCCGATCACTGGTTAAAATATTAATATCATATTCGGGATATCTTTTCGCAATGGTTCCGATAATATCATCACCTTCAATCCCGTTTTGTTCGACATATTTAATATTGTAAGCATCCAAAAAATCTCTTACCAATTGAAATTGAGGTATTAATTCTTCGGGAGCCGCCTTTCTGGTGGCTTTATATTCCGGATATAATTCATTTCTGAATGTAGATTTACCGGCATCAAATGCCACGGCAATATATTCGGGCTGAACCAAATCGATTGCTTTTTGCAACATGTTGGCAAAACCATATATCGCATTGGTGGGAATTCCTTTCTTTGTAGTCATCATTCTACCGTAAATCGTCGCATAAAACGCTCTGAAGAGCATTGAATAACCGTCAACCAACAACATTTTCTTCATAAAAAAACCTCCGTATCCATTTTACCATACGAAGGCTTTTTTTATTACGACAATAACCGTTAATTAAAACATTCAACCGTCATTTTCATGTTTTCGATTTATTCATCAAAATAAACGACAAGAGTTTTTTATTAAAACAACATTGTTGTTTTTACTTTACCATGTAAAACACTATTGAACTGTGTTTTTTAATCAGTTGGCTGCCTGTCTGAATTCTTCCCAAACTCTGGTATGTAATTCATTGGCTTCATCGCTTACATTTTCAATAATTTCTCCATTTTCAAGCAGAGAACTCAACTCTTCAGGAAAAACGATAAATTGTTTCAAATCTTCACTGATCAGTTCGTCAGCCGCTTTATTGGTAGAGAAATATCCCAAATGTTCAAAACACTTTGCGGCAACTTCCGGTTGATTGATGTATTCCAAAAAAGCATGCGCTCCATCGCTGTTTGGCGCATTTACGGGAATAAAAGCTGCCATAACCCCATATCCGATCCCCTCTTCCGGGTAAACGGCCACAAAATCAGGATTGGCCATCAAAGCCTGATACACTTGAGAGTTATACATAAAACCGATACTGATTTCACCGCTGATCAAATAATCTTGTAAATTGTTATCATCAATAACCCTAATGTTATCAGCCAGTTTTAACAGCTTATCCTTAGCCTGTTCGATTTCACTTAAATCATCGGTATTAAATGAATATCCCAATGTTTTTAATGTAATACCGTTAATTACCCGATAGTTGGCGGTAATCCCGACACTGTTTTTTAAAGATTCATGCCATAAAGCCTCATAACCTTTTACTTCAAAGTCAATTTCGGCGGGATTATAAACAATTTGCGGGATACCCGCTCCGTAGGGAACGGTATATTCATTGGTCGGATCATAAAATTCACCGGTAAATAACGGATTGATATTGTCAATGGTTGAAATCTTCGACTTATCAATCTTTTGAACCAACTCTTCTTCAATCGCCACTTCAATAATATAGTCATCCGCAATAACCACATCATAATCCCCGCCTTTTGCCTCTTCAAGTTTGGCAAGCATGGTTTCATCATAATCAAAGTTGGAATAATTAATCGTAATGCCGGTTTCCTTTTCAAATTCATCTAAAACTTCCTGAGGAAACATTCCTTCCCATGTAAATAAATTTAAGGTCGTGCCGCTTAGCGGATTGTTAACGACAGCTGTGGAATCGGTAGAACAACCTGTAAGAATTAAACATAACAAACCTGAAATAAGACCAATTTTTTTCATATAACCCATCTCCTTTACTTTAAATCTCTATTTAAAATCGTTTTATTTATGTTTCTGGAGTTAAATCTCTCAAACATAATTATTATTATAACAGTTATTATTAAAATTACGGTAGCTAAAGCATTTATTTCCGGAGTAACTCCCGTCTTCATGCGGGTATATATTTTAATCGCCAAAGTATTTACGGTAGGACCGGTAGTAAAAACGGAAATCACCACATCATCGAAAGACATCGCAAAGGATAACAATAAACCGCTTAAAATACCCGGCATTATATACGGCAAGACAATATCTCTGAAGGTTTGAAAGGAAGTTGCTCCCAAATCTTTAGCCGCTTCCTCATAGCTCGGATCCATTCCTAAAAGCCTTGCTCGAACGATCATAAATACATAAGGTATACAAAAAGAAGTATGTGCGATTATCAAGGTCAAAAAGCCGAAAGGAAGGTTCATAAAGGAAAACACCGCCATAAATACCATTCCTAAAATAATTTCCGGAATCATAATCGGCAAAGTACTGAAATAAATAATAAAACCGTCTAAAAACATTTTGGTTTTTCTGGTAGCCATCGCCGCACTGACCCCGATAATTAAGGCGAAAAAACAACTGCAAACCGCAAGAATCAAACTGTTAATGAGCGCTTTTCTTAAATCGCTGTCGTTAAACAGCTGTTCATACCATGTAAGAGAAAACCCGCTCCAAACGCTGGTTATCTTAGATAAGTTAAATGAATATACTACCGTAAGAATAATCGGAAGATAGTTTAATACGGTAACGACTATCAAAAATACGACAGCTCCTTTGGAAAGCTTTTTCAAAATAATCCCTCCAATTCATCTTTGGATGAAATCTTTTTATATAATCTAAGTATTATTGAAGTTATAATCATTAAAATAACACTCAATGCAGCTGCAAAAGGTAAGTTTCTTCCTTTAGTAATTTGTTCAGAAATAACACTTCCTATT
>JBHAFN010000086.1:0-7840 GCA_041856105.1 Bacillota bacterium | reverse complement strand
ATGGCATCATTTAGACCGCCGTTAAAAAATAAAGTAAAACCGAAAGCGCCCAACCCGCTGAAAAAAACCAGTCTTTTATAATTCGTTTTTTTATCACTTATTATTTCATTTAATCTTCTCTCAAATTCATCAATGTCTATATTAACCGAATCTCTGGATAATTGATTTAAATTATCCATCATATTCATATCGGCACTTCGACTGTTAACCCTTAAAACCTTTGTATATGTTTTATTATCATCCATACAGGAAGAAATAATTACGGTCGGAGAGGTAAATGCATTCGCATTCTTCATTTTATAATTGGTCAGGATACGACAAATAGTATCCTCTACCCGATAGGTTTCACCACCGCTATAAAGCATATAGTATCCGGTAAGACTGGCAAGATGTAATATTCTGTCATTTTGATTCATAAATAATCCTCGCAAAATCAGTATAACATTTTTAAAAAAAGATATTATTTAAATAACACCTTTTAATTAAAATATACAAATAACATTCTGTTCTTACTATTGATATCTTTAATAAATTCATATTTACAATCAGGTAAATATTCATCCAATAAAGTTATTAAGCTTTCTTTTTGATTATAGCCTATTTCAAAAGCCATAAAGCTGTAATCCTTTAAAACCTTCCTACAGTTTTTAAATATTTCTTGATAATACATCAAGCCGTCTTTTCCTCCGAATAATGCCAGATGAGGTTCATGATCAATTACAAAGTCCTCTAAAACCTCCTCACTAGGAATATATGGAGGATTACATACCAAAACATCCAATTTAAGATTTAAATCAATTAACGGTTGTAACATATCCCCGATGATAAACTCTATATCGGCATCATTTAAAGAAGCGTTTTCTTTGGCAACCTCAACGGCTTTTTCACTTATATCGCTTGCATACATCATCAGCTTCGATTCTTCTTTTTTTAAAGCAACGGCTAATGCCCCGGAACCCGTACCGACATCACATACGGTAAGATTAAAATTCTTATATCTTTCATCAATTCTGCTTAAAATATAAGCAACCAACTCTTCGGTTTCCGGACGAGGAATCAATACATCGGGATTGACAATGAACTTATATCCGTAAAACCATGAATAACCTATTACATGTTGAACCGGCTCGTGTTTTAAAATCCTTTCCATTCCTTTTTCAAATTCATAAATTAAAGCTTCATCCATTTCTTTTTCATAATCCATATAAAGATTAAAGCGATCTCTTTGCGAAAGCTCAACCAGATAAACCATTACGGTTTCACTTGGAACATTATTTTTTACACATAAAGCTTTATATTTTCCGACTATTTCACGATAAGTCATCTTTAGCTGTTCTCCAGCTTCTGACGTTGTTCTTCCGCCAACAAGCCGCTGATAATATCATCAAGCTTGCCTTCCACAATCCGATCTAATTGGGTAATAGTCAAGCCGATACGATGATCGGTAACTCTGTTTTGAGGATAGTTATAAGTTCTGATTTTTTCAGATCTGTCCCCGGTACCTATTTTAGCCCTTCTTTCAATTCCCGCTTCCTCATCCTTAATTCTTTGATATTCTTCCATTACTTTGGTTTTAATTAAACGTAAAGCGGTTTCTCTGTTTTCTATCTGACTTCTTCCGTCTTGACAATTAACGGTAATCCCCGTAGGAACATGAACAATTCTAACCGCACTGTCAGTCTTATTAATATGTTGACCACCCGCTCCGGAAGCACGATGAGTTTCAATCGTTAAATCAGCCATATTAATTTCAATATCCTCATCCTCGGCCTCAGCCTGACATAATACGGTAGCGGTAGATGTATGAATTCTTCCCTGAGTTTCCGTCTTGGGAACCCTTTGTACACGATGTGCACCTGATTCGAATTTTAATTCTTTATAAACGTCATTACCTTTAATGGAAAATACTATTTGAGTAAATCCTCCGGCCTCCGATTCGCTGGCTTCCAAAACCTGAACCTTCCAGCCTTTATTTTCAGCATATTTGGAATACATTCTGAACAAATCACCCGCAAAAATATTTCCTTCATCACCACCGGCACCGCCTCTGATTTCCATAATTACATCATGATCGTCATTAGGATCTCTTGGGATCAATAAAACCTGAATATCTTTCAATAATTTTTCCATTTCAGGCAAGGCTTCATTCAATTCCAACTGAGCCATTTCCTTTAATTCGGCATCATCTTCTTCAAGCACAACCTTAGCCTGTTCAATATTGTTGTTTAAAGTCACATATTTTTCATAAGCATCATCAAGCTGCTTTAACGAAGCCTGTTCTTTAGCCAGCTTGGCAATTTCCTTAGGATTACTTATTACTTCATCTTTAATCATTAAATCGTTTATTTCTAAATATCTTTTATGAATATTCAGTAATTTTTCAAGCATCGAATTCATCTTTAGTTCTCCTTTCTATTTATCAGGATGGATTTTTTATCTAAGATTTGATGACAATGGCGGCATCTTGCCTCATAAGATTCACTTGCCCCGACCAATATTGTCGGATCCTTATAACTTGCCGGTGCATTATTTACCAATCTTTGTGTTCTTGTGGCGGGAGAACCGCAAATATTACATACGGCAGTAAGCTTTGTTACAAACTCGGCCTCCGTAATCAAAACCGGCATCACTCCGAAAGGTTCTCCTCTAAAATCCGTATCAAGACCGGCAACCATTACTCTCTTACCTTGTTTTGCCAAAATATCACAAACTTCAATAACCGCTTCATCGAAGAATTGAACTTCATCAATAGCTATCACATCGGTTGTATCGTCAATGTGATCGAAGATTTGTTCGGCAGAGGCTATAACTATGGCCTCAACACTGCTTCCGGCATGAGATACCACCTTAGTTTTACTATATCTGTTATCAATTGCAGGTTTAAATACCGCAATCTTCTTTTTCGCAAACTCCAATACTTTAATTCTTCTTATAAGCTCTTCCGTTTTTCCCGCAAACATACATCCGGAAATCACTTCAACCCATCCCGGACGATATTGATTATACATCATACTCATTTTTAATCACCAATAATAATTCTTTCTATACCATAACCTTTTATATCATAAATTTAATATTTTTTCACTTGTTTTATAATATATTTCAAATAAAAAGGTTGTTAAACAACAGCTTCAACAATCCGTTTCATAACAACCCTTTTCAACTACTTTTTTCTTCTTTTAAAATTAATAAATATAATACCGCCGATTGCCGCTATCAACAAGATAACATAAACGGCTGTCGTATTCGTATCACCGGTATTCGGAACATAATAAACGCCGACCGCAGGAACAACATCAGACTTGGACCCAACGGTTTTTGATGGCTGAGCAGGTTTAGGTTTGGCAGTGTTAATTACCTTGAACCCGTTAAGGGCGTCGCCTTCAATCACAATTGTGTGCGTTGCCAGATAAATTTCCGTAAGCGTATACCTGCTTAAATCAATTAAATTACCGTTATCATCATATTTCCTTGCCGCAAAGTTTACTCTCCAATTTTCCAATGCGCTGACCGGCAATGAATCCACAACCACTCCATCCAAGAGCAAATTTACCCTTGTATTTGGTAAAATCGAACCGACCCATTCAACAGCCACGGGAATCGATATTTTTTCTTGAGAAATATTTTTTACAACAAAGCCGTCATCCATATTTCCCGTTATAACCGTTTTATAATCGCTATTGGTAATTTCCTCTAAGGTATAAGTATATAAATTGCCGTTGGCATCTTTTGTTTCCAAATCTTCAAAGGTATATTCCCAATTAAGAGTCCCGTCAATAATTTGACTTTTAATTTCCACATCATTTCTTAACAGCTTGACGGTAATACTGTTAAGAGGTTGACCTACCCATTCTTTCTTTACGTTAATATATCTATGTTCAGGCAAGTGGTTTTTTACCGAGTTTGTTGCGCCGAAAGTAATTGAACCGGAATATCTGACTTGAAAGTTATTGGTCGCAAATGTACCGGACAAAGATATATTTTCATATTTAGGTGCAACCATATCCAAGATAATATTTAATTTCTCCCTGGATTTCAGATTTTCCCCTGCTTTCATAATAATCTTTATAGCGGTTACTTTTGTATAATCATCCACTTGAGTTACCCAATTCAAATTATTCACGGCCACATTGGCATCCAAACTCGGATTGGCATCGGTAGTATAATAAACGGTATATTTACTTACGGCATCCGTCGTATTTTCTTTAATGTCCGTAATCGGACCTGTCAGTCTGTTAGAGAATGAACTGTTACGATTATCTCCTACAAACGGGAACACATCATAAATTTCAATGCCGGATACTGCAATGGAGGTATTATTGGTAACCTCCAGCTTATATTGGAATTTACCACCGCTAACCCCGCTGTCGTAATTGGTATATATTGAATCGCCCCAAGCTTTAGAAGTGTCTATAGGATCGGTTTTAAAAGCTCCTTCCAAACTTCTGATGTATTTTCTGCTAAATACCATACTAGGCATTTGGACTTTAACCTTGGAGGTAGCTTCCAATATACTGTCGGCGGTTGAACCGTCTAAATCAATATCCAATAGATCGGTAACTTTATTTGCCGAAGCTATATCCCCATTGTTTTGGATAGAATCCGCCTTCGTCGAATCCTCAAAGAAATACACATGATTATCATTGTTATAACCGATAGCGTCATTTTCCGCCTCGGCAGGGATTGCATTTTCATTCACCTGAATATTATATATACCTAACGAAATTCTGTACGGATTAGCCACGTCGGTCGTGCTGTACTCCATGACTCTGGCTGTCTTTAATTTTATTTTAATAGCCGTTCTTCCCGTATTGTTGTAGTTTTCAATAAACTCATAAGATTCTATTCTGTTTCTGTCAAAAAATTCTCCGACCCGGGTACTTGACGTAACATTTAATCCGGCAGGTAATAAATCGATTACAGTAGGATTGTTTAACAACCTGTTTTTACTTAATCCGTTTAAATCAATGCCTACGTTGAACAGATTTATGATGCTGCCCGGCTGCAATGTAATATTAGAGTTGGTAATCTTAGTCATCTTTATTTTTTCAGCCAGAGGAATAAAATATTTTGCCGCCCCCGCAATCGGTTCTATTTTTCTGGTATTCCCGTTCGCATCCGTAAATTCACCGATAAGCTGAGCCTTGTTTGTAATATTTCTGACGTTTGAATACACCAATGCATACGGATTTTTAAAATTCATCAAGACCTGAACGGAAAATGATTCCGACGGTTCTAAAGCTTTTCCGTCCTTTCTGACAATTTTGATAACCGGAAATTCAACATCTGTAATGGTAGGTACATTTTCAGGTGCTAAAGTGCCGTTATTTACATTTTCGACATATCCCTTAATTGTATTTTGAGTATTGACATTTAATTCCTCTCCGATTTCAAAATTCTGAGTAGTACCATCTGCGCGTACTCCGACAATTTGATATAAATTATTTAAGTTTGTATTTGTAGAACTGTTTATACTGACCACCTTGGTTATATACAATCTGGAATCATATTTACTTGCGTCTTCTATGATTTCATAATTATTTAAGTTGTAAGGTAAATTATTGTTAACGGAAATTAAATATTGCAATCTTTCCGCATACAAGCTGTACTTGTCAAATACTACCGTATGATTAATATTACTTTTGCTGATTAATCCGCTACCGTCAACCGCCTTTGCGTCAAGTCTAAAAGTGATATTATCGCTTTGGGTTTGCACTGTTGTACCGTTAAACGAAGTAGACTCCAAGGTAACTTTATTTACATAATTTTTATTTGTACCGTTTTCCTTTATCGGAGCATTTGGAAAAGATAAGTACAATCCGATTTGAACCAACTGATTTCTTGTATCAATTTTTGATAAATCACCCGTAAATCCGGTTACATCGACATCATAAGTATATGAAACGGTTTTCCCGTCCGCGCTCAAAACCCAACCCGGATTGATTGCCGGATTAAAATAAGCGGTTCTTTCCTGTCCGTACACATCGATATAAGTAGGTAATGTATCAATAATTGTTGTTTTATTATTCAATCTTGCTCCTCTTTGACCTAATGAATTGTAACCTAAATCATAGGTAAAAGCCACATATTCAGCCCCGTTAGGATCAACATAATTGGTATTGCCGACTATTGCCAGCCCGGCAGGAACTAATGAACCGTCTGATTGTATTCCGTTAACCTTTTTTACCGCATATCTATCCTGATATTTTATTTTATATGTCGCATCCGTAACTTCACCGATTAAATTACCGTCAGCCGTATATGCTTTTACAGTAGGCGTTAAAGTATAGTCTTCAGGAGTTAATCGATCTGTAAAGCTGAAGTTAAAAGGAATTGTTAATTCCGTAGAACTGTCAACAGTTTTAAGATTAATCCGATATGAAGTTGTTTTATTTACCGCATCGACAATTAATTCGGCACTATTGGCAATGTTGCCGATATTGACATTTAGTAAATCTAAAAATTTGTCGGTTATTAACTCCGTAGAATTCGGCTCTCTGACCAAAGTAGGAAAAGTAAGTATTAAATATGCGCCCTCAATAGGAGAATTAAGGGTAGTACCGTCAACTTTAATTGAATTGGTCAATCGGTTGGGACCGAATTCTTCAATAACTGGAGGAGTTTCAAAACTGACCGTAAATTTATTTACAGCGGGAGCTCTTAACATAACCGGTGATCCTTCTTGAGAAATTTCCGTTGGCAAAACATTAGAATTATTTTGTGTTTCTGATGTTGTTTCCGTTTTTACAATTTCAGTAACCTCAACGGATAATATTTCTTCAAATGATTCGGTTTCTTTTATATATTTAACCTTAAAATCATATTTTTTATTTTCGGCAACGCTGAAAACAACAGCCAATTCGCTGCTTACGGAATCATCCGGTAAAACTATTTCTTTAATTTCAAAGCCTTCGTTTGCATTTACCTTTAAGTTTATTTCAACGGTTTGCTTGTCTTCGCTTAACGTTTTGATAAACTCATAATTTAAGTTAGTACCGTTAACTGTTTCGGCACTTGCCCTTCCTACCGGCAATAGGACAAGCGTACAAAAAACAGCCAGAAGTACATTAGATAATTTCTTTAATATCATATCCCACTCCCGCATTTTTAATATAATCAATCTTTTTTATAATATCATATATGTTTATAAAACATTAAAATAATGCCTCAAAACATCTATTAAATTATAATATATTTTTTCACAAATTTAAATATGAATATAAGTTTGTTTTAAACAAAATATACATTTTTATATAAAAAGTTTTATTTATATCTTAAATCCCCTATTTACCAATCAATCTTGGTAAATAGGGGATTATATGATTTATTCCTTAATCTCGATTTTTTTTATTAAGAATATTCCCAGAATCGATATTATCATGCTTAAACCATATATGCTTATTTCATTTCTGTCCGCCGTATTTGGCGATTCATATTTCTGCGTACCCGGATCTTGCGGATCATTCGGTATATTCGGTTTTGTATAAGTATTGGTTACCGTCAATCCCTGCACGCTCTTTGTATAGTTTTCAGGTACCGCAACTTCATCCACCGTATACACATAATTAACTCCGTTGACATCCGTTTTATCCAAGTTCGTCCATGTATGCGTTGTTGTTCCGTTACTTAAAGATACAGGTGTACCTTCCGCCACTCCGTTTTTATACAACTGTAATTGGATTGTAGGTCTCGGCTCAGCTCCTCCTACCCATACCTTTGTACCCGTAATATCAATCTTCGGACTTGTGTAAGTATTGGTTATGGTTGTTCCTTGGACGGTTTTGGTATAGTTTTCAGGTACCGCAACTTCATCCACCGTATACACATAATTAACTCCGTT
>JBHAFN010000085.1:0-7501 GCA_041856105.1 Bacillota bacterium | reverse complement strand
AGTTTGGTAAGCGATTGTTATGACCATTTCGTAAAATGTTTAAGCAGAGGAATAAATGTAATTACAACATGCGAAGAAGCTACCTATTGTTGGACAACCGATGCCGTAAGAGCCAATAAACTTGATGTTTTGGCAAAAGAAAACGGATGTACTTTTGTAGGAAGCGGAATGGAAGATACTTTCTGGGTAAACATGGTCGCCATGGTAGCCGGCAGCTGCCATAATATTCAAAAAATCGAAGGTGCGGTAAGCTATAATGTAGAAGATTACGGTATTGCCTTAGCCAAAGCCCACGGAGTAGGGCTTACCCCTGAAGAATTTGAAGAACAGATTGCTCATCCGGAAGTTATTGAACCGTCATATGTTTGGAATTCCAATGAAGCTTTAGCATCCAAATTGGGTTGGACAATTAAATCGCAAACTCAAAAATGTGTACCATATTTCTATGATACGGATTTATTCTCATCCACAATTAATAAAGTTATTCCTAAAGGTGATTGTATAGGAATGGCGGCGGTAGTAACCACCGAAACCTTCCAAGGTCCTATTATTGAAACCAAATGTATAGGTAAGGTTTACGGTCCGGATGACGGCGATATGTGTGATTGGAAGATTACCGGTGAACCGAATACGGTATTTAACGTTGTAAAACCGGCGACCGTTGAACATACCTGCGCAACTATCGTAAATCGTATCCCAAGCGTATTAAAAGCGCCTTGCGGACTTGTAACATTTGATCAATTGGATGAAATTGAATATCTAACTTATCCGATGGAATATTATTTATAGGGAAAAAGCTGTTAAGAACCTGATATACTTAACAGCTTTTTTTTGTTTGCTGAAACTTAAGTTGACTTTCCGTGCATATGGTAATAGACTTTAATTGTTGCGATATGCCTATAAATACCTAATTTCATCTATAATATTCATATGGTTTTTTTAATGAGGTATATCAAGTATTTGGAGATTAAACATGAATAACCTTAAAAGAAAAGACATTGCTTTAACTTCCGTATTGAAATTTATCATTCCATCCTTTATAGGAGTATTATTACTGATGACTCCTTTTAAACAAAACGGTTCAACCACCGTTGCCGTATCGGTTTTATCCACTTTAATCAATAACTATATAAATAAAATGATTCCCATTCATTATATCGTTTTGATTTTAATGGTGATTTCGTGTATTTTACCGCTTATATACAAGATATGGAAACCTGAATTTATGGAAAAAAACGATTTATTGAAAGAAATCGGCGAAATAAATTATTTTTGGCTGTTTTTAAGATTTCTAGGTTTAATATTTTGTATTATGGTAATATCAAAATCGGGAAGTGAAATCATCTGGTCAGCATCAACCGGCGGACTTGTTTTATTTGAATTAATCAACAGCTTATTTACCATTTTTTTGGTGGCGGGTTTTATTTTGCCTTTTTTAACTAATTTCGGATTGTTGGAATTTATCGGTGTTTACTTAACCAAGTTTATGCGCCCCGTTTTTAATCTGCCGGGAAGATCGGCGGTGGACTGTATTGCATCGTGGATCGGTGACGGAACCATTGGAGTCGCCTTAACAAGCAAACAATATACGGAAGGGCATTATACCGAAAAAGAAGCCGCGGTAATTGCCACATCTTTCTCGGCGGTTTCCATTACCTTTTGTTTGGTTGTGCTACAAAATGTCAATCTTACCGATTATTTCGGGCAATATTATTTAACGATATGCGCAGTCGGAATTATTTGTGCCTTAATCTTGCCCAAAATTCCGCCGCTTTCATTAAAGAAAAACACTTATTTGATCGATAACAGCGAATATACCAATGAATTAATTCCCGAAGGATATACCAAAAACAGGTGGGCATTAACTTTAGCCGCCGGAAAGGCTGAGGAAAGCTTTTCTTTAGTCAAATTGCTTAAAAGCAGTTTGGAAACGGTTTTATCGATGTGGATCAGCGTTATTCCGATAATTATGGCGGTCGGAACCGTCGCTTTGATATTATCGGAAAATACAAGTATTTTTAAATGGCTAGGTTTACCTTTTTTGCCGATTTTAAATTTATTTCAGGTAAAAGACGCTTTGGCGATCAGCGAAACCTTAGTGGTAGGTTTTGCGGATATGGTCGTTCCTTCAATCTTGGCATCAAGTATAAACAGTGAGATGACCAGATTTATTATTGCGACCACTTCCGTATGTCAATTAATTTATATGTCTGAAACCGGTTCGGTGATCTTAGGTTCCAAAATACCGGTAAACTTAATTGAGTTATTTATCATCTTTTTAGAAAGAACGTTAATATCTTTACCGATAATTATCTTGATGGCTCATTTGTTTTTTTAACAATATATTTTCAGGAATGGTTGAATATATGAAAACATATAACTTAATTGTCGTTTTTAATACAGAATTAAACAAGGTGTTGATGTGCAAAAGAATGAAGGAACCTTATAAGGGTTTGTATAATTTTCCGGGTGGAAAGGTTGAAGAAAATGAAGATTATTATTCATCATGTAAGCGGGAGTTATGGGAAGAAACCGGTTTGGACATAGAAATCAAGCCTGTCTTTACTACGGAATATTTCTATGAACAACAGGAAAACATTAAACTGGTCGTCTATTGCGGGATAAGTAATTCAATGGATGTTAAAGCGGAATTAAATCCTTTAGAATGGCTGGATATTAACCGTAATTTTTCTTATGACATGTTTGCGGGAGAGGGGAATTGCGAGCATATTTTAAGGTGTGCTTTGTTAAGAATTTTTGAGTAGAATTTTTAAATGTCATTTAACGGATTATAGATTGAAAACGTAAGGATATTTTTGTATAATTATTTTAATTTCTAAGAACAGAAGGAGTATTTAAGTTTTATTTTAAAAGAGAGCTGTTGGTCGGTGGAAAACGGTAAAATAACTTAAGGAAGGTAGTCTGGGAGAAGTTAAATTGAAGTAACAGTAAATTTAATCGTATTGCTGCGTTAAAGTAAATAAGACAAACCATGTTTGTGAATTAAGGTGGTACCACGGTTTATTTCGTCTTTTAGTAAGGACTTTTTTTATGGAGGATAGCATGAAAGATTTAGCAATCAAATACAATCATCAGGATGTTGAAAAAGGACAGTATGAAAAATGGGTCAAAGAAGGTTATTTTAAAGCGGGTAATTTAAATAAAAAACCTTACACAATTGTTATTCCGCCGCCAAATGTAACGGGCAAATTACATTTGGGGCATGCTTGGGATAATACTCTGCAAGATATTTTATCCCGCTATAAAAGATTAAGAGGCTATGACGTACTGTATCTTCCGGGGATGGATCATGCCGGAATTGCCACTCAGGCAAAGGTAGACGGTTTGCTTAAAGAACAAGGTTTATCTCGATATGATTTGGGAAGAGAGAAATTTTTAGAAAAAGCTTGGGAGTGGAAAGAAGAATATGCCGGTCATATTCGTGAACAATGGGCGGCAATGGGAATAGGTTTGGATTATTCAAGGGAGAGGTTCACCTTGGATGAAGGCTTGAATAAAGCGGTAAATAAAGTATTTGTACAGCTTTATAATGACGGCTTGATCTATCAGGATTATAAGATTATCAACTGGGATCCGGTTGCGAAAACGGCTTTAAGCAATATTGAAGTTTATCATCAGGATGTCCAAGGAAAGATGTATTATTTCAATTATAAAGTTAAAGAAAAAGACAGGTGTTTTACCGTAGCTACCACTCGTCCCGAAACCATGTTCGGCGATGTTTGCGTGGTAGTTCATCCCGATGATGAAAGATATAAGGATTTAATCGGCTTACATGCGATAAATCCTGCCAATCATCAGCCAATACCTATTATCGCTGATGACTATATCGACATCAGCTTCGGCAGCGGGGCAATGAAATGTACCCCCGCACATGATCCTAACGACTTTTTAATTGCGGAAAGACATCAGCTTGAAAAACCTATCTGTATGAATCCTGACGGTACCATGAATATGCTTGCCGGAAAATATAACGGTTTGGATCGTTATGAGTGCAGAGAACTGCTTACCAAAAGAATTGAAGAGGAAGGTAATTTAATTAAAATTGAAGATATCGTTCATCCGGTAGGTCATTCCGAAAGAACGCATGTGATAATTGAGCCTTATTTATCCAAACAGTGGTTTGTGAAAATGAAACCTTTGGCTGACGATGTATTACAACATCAAAAAAATGAAGAAACTAAAATTAATTTTTATCCGGCAAGATTTGAAAAAATATTTAATCAATGGTTGGAAAATATCGAAGATTGGTGTATTTCAAGACAGTTATGGTGGGGGCATAGAATACCGGCATATTATCATAAAGATACAAATGAAGTGGTGGTCAGTGAAAATCCGCCTGTCGATATGGAAAATTATTATCAGGATGAAGATGTGTTGGATACTTGGTTTTCAAGTGCATTATGGCCTTTCAGTACTTTAGGTTGGCCTGAAGAAACCGATGATTTTAAAAGATATTATCCGACTTCCTGTATGGTTACGGGATATGACATCATCTTTTTCTGGGTTGCCAGAATGGCAATTCAAGGAAGATATTTTACTAAAAATTATCCGTTTAAAGATGTTTTGATTCACGGTCTGACCAGAGATGCCCAAGGAAGAAAAATGTCCAAATCATTGGGTAACGGTATCGATCCGCTTGAAGTTAAGGAAAAATACGGAGTTGACGCCTTAAGGTTTTTCTTGACAACCAATTCGGCTCCGGGACAAGATATCCGCTATATGGAGGAAAAGGTCGAAGCTTCTTGGAATTTTATTAATAAATTGTGGAACGCTTCAAGGTTTGTAATGTTGAATTTGCCTGATGTGTTCGATAAAAATTATCCGGTAGATAAATTAAGTTCCATTGATAAATGGATTATCGATAAGTTCAATAAAACATTGACAAGCGTTGGCGAAAATATGGAAAAATACGAATTTGCGATTGTCGGAAGCGAGCTTTACAACTTCGTTTGGGATGATTTTTGCAGTTGGTATATCGAATTGTGTAAATCCGAATTAAACAGCGCTCAAAAAGACGGGGCGATCTATACTTTATATACAATCTTAAATGCGATTTTAAAAATGTTACATCCGTTTATGCCTTTTGTAAGCGAAAAGATATATCAAAGTTTAAACAGTGAAGATAAGTCCATTAATACCGAAACATGGCCTGTAACGATTGATTTAGGCAACTATGACAATCAATATGTGGAACAGTTAATTTCTTTAATTACCAATATCAGGGAAATAAAGGTGGAAAACAATCTGAAACCTTCTACCTGTTTGGATATTATGATTAAGGATTTAAATAACGAAGTTGTCAAGGGAGATGACGTTTTTAAGGAAATCTTGTTAAAGATGACCAAATCCAATCTTCATTCTCATTTAGAAGGAGAGTTAAGCGTCAGACCAATCTTAAACGGCAAGTTATATATTTTAAGCAGTCAATTGATTGACAAGGAAACCGAGTTATTAAAACTTAATGCCGAAGAAAAAAGATTACATAATGAAATCTTAAGAGCTGAAAGTATGTTAAGTAACGAAAAGTTTATTTCTAAAGCGCCGTTAAGTAAAATTAATGAAGAAAAAGCCAAATTGGAAAAATATACCAAGGAATATGAAATTGTAAAAAACAGATTAAATGAATTAAAGTAACACTTTACGGTGTTATTTTAATTTGGGACAAAATCGATTGGATAAATAGTATATGATTTTATAAATGTAACCGCTTTATTTATTTTAATTGAGAATAACCGCCTAATGATTTATAATAGCTTTAGCTAATACAATGAGGAGGAAAATATGACAAAAAATAAATTTGTATATGATTTTTCAGAAGGCAATGGCTCAATGAAAGAAATCTTAGGCGGAAAAGGGGCAAACCTTGCTGAAATGTCGCTTTTAGGTATGCCGGTTCCGCAAGGCTTTACCATTACAACGGAAGCTTGTAATAAATACTACGAAGATAATGAAACCATTAACGATGAAATCAAACATGAAATCTTTGAGCATTTAACCGCTTTGGAAAATTTAACCGGTAAAAAGTTAGGTGATAAGGAAAATCCTTTATTGGTATCGGTAAGATCCGGTTCAAGAGCATCCATGCCGGGAATGATGGATACCATCTTAAATTTGGGAATTAATGATGAAGTAGTGGAAACAATCGCCACCAAATCAAACAATCCGCGCTTTGCCTATGACAGCTATCGCCGTTTTATTCAAATGTTTGCGGATGTGGTAATGGGACTTCCTAAAAAACAATTTGAAGTGATTATTGATGAAATCAAAGAAGAAAAGGGAGTTAAACTGGATACCGAACTTGATGCCGACGATTTAAAAGAAATGGTGGAAAAATTCAAAGAATTTTATAAAGCCAATCTGAACGAATCTTTCCCGGTTGATCCTAACGTCCAACTGGAAAGAGCCGTTGAAGCGGTATTTAAGTCTTGGAATAATCCTCGGGCAATTTATTATCGTAAAATGAATGATATTCCGTCTTCATGGGGTACAGCCGTTAACGTTCAGATGATGGTATTTGGTAATATAGGTAATGATTGCGGTACAGGGGTTGCCTTTACAAGACATCCGGGTACCGGAGAACATAAATTATTCGGAGAATTTTTGATGAATGCCCAAGGGGAAGACGTCGTTGCCGGAATTAGAACTCCTCAGGATATAGATGAATTAAAAGAAATTATGCCTAACGCTTATGACGAGTTTGTTAAAATTACCAAGAAATTGGAAACTCACTATCGTGATATGCAGGATATGGAATTTACTATTGAAGGTGGTAAATTATATATGCTTCAAACCCGTAACGGTAAAAGAACGGCGGCGGCCGCTTTAAAGATTGCCTGTGATTTGGTTGATGAGGGTTTAATTACCAGCGATGAAGCATTAATGATGGTTCAACCTACACAACTGGACACTTTATTGCATCCTCAATTTGTTCAGGAAGAACTTAAAAAAGCTGAAGTATTAACTTCCGGTTTACCTGCATCTCCGGGGGCAGCCAGCGGTGAAATCGTTTTTACCGCCGAAGAAGCGATTAAACAAGCGGCTTTAGGGGTTAAAGTCATCTTGGTAAGGCTTGAAACAAGTCCTGAAGATATTGAAGGAATGGATGTTGCGCAAGGTATTCTTACTGTTCGTGGCGGAATGACTTCCCATGCGGCGGTAGTTGCACGTGGAATGGGCAGATGTTGCGTATCCGGAGCCGGTGAAATCGTTATTAACGAAGAAAACAAAACCTTTACGGTAAACGGTAAAACATTTAATGAAGGTGATTTCATTTCATTGGATGGAAGTACCGGTAATGTTTACGGTAAAGGAATTAAAACCGAAGCTCCGAAAATTTCCGGCGACTTTGAAAGATTTATGAAGTGGGCTGACGCAAGAAGAACGTTAGAAATAAGAACAAATGCCGATACTCCTAAAGACGCTAAACAAGCGCTTGATTTTGGTGCGGAAGGAATCGGACTGGTAAGAACCGAACATATGT
>JBHAFN010000084.1:0-10332 GCA_041856105.1 Bacillota bacterium | reverse complement strand
TGGTAAAATCAATGCGGCGATGGCTACCGCAATTCTTTTTGAAAATTATAAAATCAGCGGGATAGTCAATATCGGTACGGCAGGCGGTTTAAAAGAGAATGAGCAGGTACTTGATGTAATTATTTCCGATAGAGTGGCTAACTATGATTTGGAAGTTCCCGGTTGGGATAAAGGTTTCCACAGTGATAAAACAGCTTATAAAGCTGATGACAGGTACATTGAAATAATGAAAGAGATCATTTCCGCAAATGATCGGGTATATATCGGGGATATTGCCTCCGGAGACGCTTTTATCAGTAACGATAGGCAAATTCAAAAAATTTTAAAAGATTATCCGGAAGCCTTATGTGCGGAAATGGAAGCTGCGGGTATTGCTCAAGTCTGTAAGCATTACCGTATCCCTTTTATCGTTATAAGGTCTTTGTCGGATATAGCTGTAACGGAAGGTAATGAACTGGATTTTGATACTTATATAAAATCGGCAAGTAAAAGAAGTGCCTTGTGGTGTAAAGAATTTATAACCAAATTAAAAGAAGCATGAGCTTCTTTTAATTATTTTACATTATTGGGGAGTGACCCAGTTTCCGCTGTAAATGTCATTCAGTTTTAACCATTCCACGATATCGCTGCTGTTTAACGGATTCATTGCGTCATATACCAAAGTATTGTTGATTATTATTTCATTGTTTTCCACTTTTACGGATACCAAAGCGGGATAACTTGTGATTCCCCATTTTTGTAATTCCATAATAAAGTCGGGATTGTTAATCGAATCGGTTAAATCAACATATTCAATAAAGGTATCTAAAGCTACTTCGTTATTTAAACTTTTAACACTGGGGAATACGGAATTATAAACATATATGCAGTTTTTATCCTCCAATGCGCAGAAATAAAAATAATGATAAGTATTATCACCCGTATTTAGAGTATATTCTCTTAAGGTACTTAGATTAAGGTAAATACCGCCTACATTTTTACCGTTACTTCCTTCATCATTCGGTTCGAATATTTTATATATGGAAAGGGATATGCTTGATATAAGAATTAATCCCATTATACTGATTGCGATTTTTTTTAACATGATGTTCACCTACGTATAATAATATAACATTATTTAAAAACATAATGCAAAAAAAGAACTAACTTTTAAGGTTAATTCTTTTTGATTTTTGTATAAGCGATTAAATTGATGACAGCGAAATAAACGGCTCCTATGGCGACAATGACGTTACCCGCCATCACAAACGGACTTAATTTGATTTGGATACCGTTTATCACGATTAATATTCCTAAAGCCAAATACATAATACTTAAGAATAAACACCTTTTCTTATCACCCAATTCAACCAAAGAATCTATCGGCGATAATTTTTTAAACGGCTTCATATTTTGAATACAGGTCAGGGAAGGAATAAATCTTTTTCGATAAGAATATTCCAGCATTATTCCTAAAATTAACAACAACCCGAATACAAGATATAAATTTTTAATGAAGTTGATTAACAATACGAACATGATGATGAGGATTACATAGCGATTGGCATATAATCGATAAGCTCTTTCATCTTTTTCCTGAATGATATAACCCGTTTTTGTTTTAAAGTTATAAAGGATGTTTCTTCCTTTATCATCTTGGAAGATATTTCTTCCGGTTACCGTCGGCTTTTTCATTATTTGTTCAATTGCGCCTTACCTTTAACAAAGGTTTGCGCTACCGCATAATCATCTTCCAATACTACCAAATCGGCATCATATCCAGCGCAAATTTTACCCAGATGATCATCCAATCCCAATACGGTGGCCGGATTTATTGTGCAGGAATTAATCGCCGCATCAACCGGTACATCACAATATTCGATTAAATTTCTTAAACCTTCATTCATTCTCATGGTTGAGCCGGCTAATCCTTTTGTCTTGGTTAAATGAGCGCTTCCGTCAGGATAAATTTCAATTTCATTGCCCCCGAATACAAATTTGGAGCCGATAGGGAATCCCTTAGCCATTAAACCGTCGGATACCATAATCACTTTATCTCTACCTTTAAGTTGGAATAAAATATTAAGGGCTTCCGGAGTACTGTGATTACAATCGCAAATCGCTTCTCCATAGATGTTTTTGATTCTGAAAGCGGAACCTACCAAGCCGATTTTACGATGATTGAACGGCGACATTCCGTTGTAAATGTGCGTCATCGATGTAACACCGTTGGCCACAGCCATTTGCGCCTGTTCAAATGTGGCTCCGGAATGTCCCATGCTTACAACTACTCCGTTTTCAACCAAATAACGGGTAAGTTTAAAATCTTTATCATGTTCGGGAGCCAAGGTAATATATTTGATTAATCCTTCGGCGTCTTCCTGATATTGTTTAAATTCTTCAACGGTACCTTGAATAATATGTTCTTCCGGTTGAGCTCCTTTATAAACCATATCTAAATACGGCCCTTCAAAGTGAACTCCCAAGATCTTGGCACCTTCATAACCTTCTCTTACCACTTTGGCAACATTTTTCAAAGCGTTGCTTAAGACGGTATGACTTTGAGTAATGGTCGTAGCCAATAAACCGGTTACTCCTTCTTCAACGATATTTTTAGTCCATTTGCGCAATCCGGCTTCCTCGGCATCATTGGTATCGAAACCGTACGCTCCATGGGTATGAATATCGATAAATCCCGGTACTATTCTTTTATTACCGAAATCCATATCGGCTTTCTTTTCATCATATCCGTGAATCTGAATAATTTTATCATCTATGATCTCAATGGCAGCCGGTATAAATTGAGATGCTATCCATACTTTTTTACTTTTAATAATCATTCTCATTTCCTCCTGCATATATTATATGACAATATATTCAACTCTTACTTGTACTTTTTAGTATATTATTTATTTCTTTTAACTAAATTATTGAATTGAAAATATACAATGATAGAATATCGATGTATAGGGAGGAAAAATATATGGTGTTTAATTTAACCGATGGATTTCTAAACGAAACGAAAAGTGTTTATACGGCAACGGAAATTCATCAACAACCGGCTACATGGAAAAAAACTTATAAACAAATTTATGATATGAGAGATGAACTTAAATCGTTTATAAATAAAGTGGTTTCAAAAGAAGATTTTGATGTTATCTTAACCGGTGCCGGAACAAGTGAATTTGTAGGTAATGCTTTATTTTCATATTTAAATAAAAAATTGAATTATAAAGTAAAATCATATGCGACTACGGATATTACCGCCACTCCGGAAAACTATATTTCTAAAGATAAACCGACTTTATTAATCAGTTTCGGCAGAAGCGGAAATTCACCGGAATCAATAGGGGCATTGGATTCCGCTGAAGCGGTAAGCAACAACATATATCACTTGTTTGTAACTTGTAATAAAAACGGAGCATTAAGCAAAAGAGCCGAAAATGACGAAAGATGTCTGGCGATAAATTTAACTGATGAAACTCATGATCAAAGTTTTGCGATGACTTCCAGCTTTACCAATATGTATTTGGCTACACTATTGGCATTTAATTTGGATAACTTGGATGAAATTAAAGAAAATATTGATGCGGTTATTTCCAATGCCAAAAATGTTGTGGATGTAAGATTTGACAATTTTAAAAACTTGGTAAATTCTTATGATTTTAAAAGAATTGTATATTTAGGAAGCAATACGCTTAAAGGTATTGCGCAGGAAGCGGCTTTAAAAATGTTGGAGTTGACCGCCGGAGAGGTTGTAACCATGTATGATACTCCGCTGGGCTTCAGACACGGACCTAAATCAATAGTCAATGATGAAACTTTAACGGTAATCTTCTTGAGCGATTATGCTTATACAAGACAATACGAAGTCGACTTACTAAAAGAAATGAGTTCTCAAAGAAAAAACAATAAGATTGCGATAATCTGTAACAGTGAATGTGATGAAGCCAAAGAATTAGCGGATTTCTATTTCTGTTTCAGCAATACTTATTTGGATAATGTATATTCGGGGTTGGACTTTATCGTATGCGCCCAACTTATTGCGATGTATAAATCTTTATCTTTAAACATTACTCCGGATAATCCTTGTCCGACCGGAGAAGTAAACAGAGTAGTTAAAGGGGTAACTTTATACCCGTATGGAGGAAAATAATGATTGGAATTATAGTAACAGGTCATGGAAATTTTGCCAGCGGCATTTCCAGTTCGGTAAAACTTATTGCCGGTTTACCGGAAAAATATGAACAGGTTGATTTTATTGAAACGGATACCATCGATGATTTATCAAGAAATTTGGATACGGCAATCAATAAATTGAACGATTGTAACGGCATTATAATCTTTACCGATTTGGTAGGCGGTTCACCGTTTAAAGCAAGCGTGGAGCTTTCCATGAAATATGATAATGTTGCCGTATTAAGCGGAACCAATTTAGGTATGTTGATTGAAACGTCAATGGCGAGAAATTTCATTGAAGATTTAGATACTTTGTGCAACAGTGCGCTTTCCACCGGAAAAGATCAGGCAATCAGATATGAATATGTGGAAAGAGTTGAGGTTGAAGCGGAAGAAGGGATATAACCCTTCTTTTTTAAATGAAAAAAGGCTCCTTAGAACCTTAATCGTAAATCTTTCTGGCATATTCACTTGGAGCAATTCCAAATCTTCTGGTAAACTTTCTGGAAAAATAGTGAATGGAAGTAAAGCCCAACTGATTACTTATTTCACTTATCGTCTGTTCTCCTTTTTTAATTAACACTCTGCTTAAAGACAGTTTTTCTTCATTGATGTAATGTTTTGGAGAAACATATAAGTTGTTTTTAAACAGATTTTGTAATGAACTTCTGCTTATCGAAAAATGAGCGCATATCTGATCAACCGGCAGAGGTTCGAACAAATGATTGTTAATATAAGTCAATATTTCTTCCAGTAACATATTTTCAAAATGTTGATTGATTAAAGTGGTCGGTTTGGGATTTGTTTTGTTTTCGTCATGTTGTAACAGTTTGATAATCAAGAGTTGTAAATAACTTACCAATAAATCGTTTCGATATGCAATAATCGCATCGGTATTTTTAGAAATCATTTCCAAAATACCTACCAACTCTCTTGAACAATGGAAAGTGCGGTTAAATAAATTGGAATTGGAAATACCCGAACAATCAAAAATAATGGTAATGTATGAACATGATTCATTGGAAATAACTTCTTGGGTATGAAATTGTCCCGGATAGTAAATCATACATTCATTTTCATTCAATTCATATTTTTGACCGTCAACCTCGGTTACCAAAGTTCCGTGATCCACATAAGTAAGTTCAAACATATGATGTATTTCCCCATGGAAACGATAGTTGGGACTTTTGACCGCATAATACAAAGCGTCGATTTCTTTTACAATCACCGAACCGGTAATGTTTTCAAATAAAAACGCTTCAGGCAAAGGATGAGTGCTCTTTAAGGAGTTTTCCGGTACATAAATATTATATAAGGCAACGTTGGACATCGGTAAAACGGTAAAAGGGGTGTCCTTGTTTAAAGAAATTTTGCGATGAATGGCAAATATTTTATAATTTTCATCTAAAATAACGATTACCGCCATTCCTTCAATCAATTCGATAACTATATCTTCATCATAGGAGTAAAAGTATTCAGTAATTTTACTGTCAACTATTACCCGAGTTTTACTAAAATTATCAAATTTACTTAAATTACTGACAATGGAACCATATCTTAAATAATTTGCACTCGTAGTCTTGTTATACATAAAATACCTCATTTACAGTTCAATTTATATTTTATTTATACCATATTTTCACATAATCTTCACTATTCAACCTGAAATTTTTTTTCATAACCAAAAAGTACAAATAAAAAAATAAAAAATCTAAAGAAAATGTTAAGTAAAACAATTAATATGTATTCAAGGAAAGCGTTTACCGATAATCGGTATTCGCATCCAAAAAGGGAAGGAGAGACAATGCCTAACATAGTATTAACAAGAATTGACAATCGCCTGATTCACGGCCAAGTAGCAACTCAATGGTGTGGAAGTATTGGAGCAAATCTAATTCTTGTGGCTAATGATGACGTTGCGGCGAATACGTTTCGCCAAGGCTTAATGGATATGGCGGCTCCTAGTTATGCTCAAACCAGATATTGGACCATTGAGAAAACTATAAGCACAATTCATAGAGCGTCTGATGCCCAAAAGATCTTTGTGGTTTGTGAAACCCCAAGTGATGTATTGAAGTTAGTTGAAGGCGGAGTACCGATTAAAAAAGTAAATATCGGTAACATGCATATGGCTGATGGAAAACGTCAAGTAGTAACAACTGTAGCTGTTGATGATAATGATGTGGCTGCATTCAAAAAACTACAGGACCTTGGAGTTGAACTTGAAATAAGAAAAGTTCCGCAAGAAGGTACAGAAGACATTTCAAAACTATTTAAATAATTATTTTTATAAGGAAAGGGGTATTATTTAATGGATGTAATTCAAATCGTTTTACTCGCAATAGTAACATTTATTTTTGCGATAGACCAATTCTCATTAACTGAATTATTGTATCGTCCGATTATCGCTTGTCCAATTATCGGTTTAATCTTAGGTGACTTAAACACAGGACTTGTTGTCGGCGGTACTTATGAATTGATGATGGTTGGTAACATGCCTGTGGGGGGAGCACAACCGCCAAACGCAGTTCTTGGCGGAATCGTTGCAATGATTTTCGCGGTAAAATCCGGGTTCTCAGTTGAAGAAGCATTGGGCGCTTCTATTATCTTCGCTTTATTCGGACAATATGCCGTTATCACTACATTTACTCTAATGTCTGGATTTATGGCTCAAGCTGATAAAGCTGCCGAAAAAGCCGATCCTAAGGGTGTTGTAAGAGTTAACTACATCTCTATGTTGATTTTAGGTTCATTATTCGCATTATTTTCCGTTATTGCTTATGTGGGCGGTACTGCATTGGCAGGTACATTACAACAATTCTCTGACAGTGCTCAATGGTTTATGACCGGACTTGGAGCAGCCGGAGGAATGATGCGTTTCGTCGGATTTGCAATCTTATTACGTATCATGTTGGCAAACGATATGTGGGGTATCTATTTTGCCGGATTTGCGGCTGCGGCTATATTGGGTAACATTCAAGCTACTTCCGGAGCTACCTTATTATTAGTTGCTTTCATCGGTATTGCAATTGCGATTTATGATTTCAACACAAATGTAAAAATTAACAACACAGCTGGTGGAAACGGAGGTATGAGCGATGGCATCTAATATAACTAATTATAATGATTTAACACCTGCTAGACCTCTTGATAAAGCTACATTAACTAAAATGGTTTGGCTATCAACTATGTTACAAGCATCTTTCAACTATGAAAGAATGCAAGCGGCAGGTTGGTTATGGGGTATCTTACCGGGTCTTGAAAAAATTCATACTAACAAAGAAGACTTAAGTACTTCAATGTCTCACAACTTGGAATTCTTTAATACTCACCCATTCTTGGTAACCTTCGTTATGGGTATCGTATTATCATTAGAACAACAAAAAGCGGATATCAACACAATCCGTGCGGTAAGAGTTGCGGCAATGGGACCTTTAGGTGGTATCGGGGACGCATTGTTCTGGTTCACATTAGTTCCGATTACTGCTGGTATTACTGCTAATATGGCTATCCAAGGAAGCTTGGTAGGACCTATCCTATACTTCCTTATCACTTTCGGTGTTCAAATGGGTATCCGTTTCTGGTTGATGAACTGGTCTTATAAACTTGGAACAAACGCAATCGGTGTTTTAACTAAAAACGCAAAAGAATTTACTCATGCGGCTAGTATGTTGGGGGTATTCGTAGTTGGAGCGTTAACTTGTAATTACGGTGGTACTAAATTAGGTATCGTTATTCCTAACGGGGAAGCGCAAATTGACGTTCAAGCTTTATTAGACGGTGTTCTTCCTGCTTTAATTCCATTAGGCTTAACTTTAATGTGCTACTACTTAATTAAAAACAAAGGTTGGTCTCCATTAAAATGTATCGGTTTATTATTAATAATCGGGGTTGTTGGAGCTGCATTCGGAATTTGGGGCGGCGCTTCATTAATTCCTGTACCTTGGATTAGCTAATAAATCTAAAAAAACTAGAATACAATTAAAACACGCTCACTACAGCGTGTTTTATTATATAATAGTTAAAGGAGAATATTTTATGGATAAAATAGGAATTTACATTGTTATATTTATAATTGCCGTAGTAGTACTTACCTTTGCGATAAGTTATTTAAAAAGTCTTCAATATAAAAAATTGGTTTCATTCTTGGAAAAGAAGGAATTTGATAAGTTTGATCAGGAAATTGACACTTTATATACCAAAATACTTTTTCCGCCGTTTAACGTTGATTATATGAAGCTTAACGGTGCTATTCTTAGAAATGATGAAAGGTTAATTGATAAATCGTTTGCGGTTTTTGACAATAAAAGATTAAACGTCAAACAAAAAGAAGCGGTTTATATGATGGCTTTTAACTACTATATTTCTTTGGAAGATTATAAAAAAGCGAAAAAATATGTTGATGCGGTCAATACCCTCAATAATGAACAAATGAAGAAAGAAGCCAACCGTATTTATAATATTTATGCGGAAAAAGGGCATAGATATTTGGATGAAATGCTTGAAGAAGTAAATATGATGGATGATACTTACAAGGGAGTGCATGAATTTTTGATTTATTTGATGTATGAAAATAAAGGTGATAAGGAAAACGCCGAAAAGTACAAAAAATTATCCGAAAAGCATATGAAATTATTGGATAGAAAAATCAGTACCCAAAATAAAGAAAAAGCTAAAAAAAATAAAGGATAATTCCTTATGCGGACAAATCTTCAACAGATTAATTTAAAAAAAGATATTTGATTTCCATAATTAACGGTTTAACGACCGTTTTTTAATTGTTTTACACCAATAAAAACTCCTCAGCGATTGTGAGGAGTTAATTTGTAAATTATTTGGATAATTTTTCCTGATGCGATGCGTATAAATACTCATCGATTGTATTTTTGATTCGATCCAAAATTAATGCCTTCGGTTCATTCTTAAGAGTTCCTTCTCTTACTTTAGTATATTGAATAGGCATGAATTGACTCAATAAATTTAAAGGTATACCGTCCTTCAAGTTGTTCAGTAAGATTTCTTTCGCATTGTTAACCGTATCTAAAGGCATATAATAGCGGGATCTGTCGGAAAATGAATATTTCCTTTTTAACGCTATTTCATTAGGTGTGCCGTGATAATGTTTGGAATAATAAACGGGATTATTCAACATCGCTTCATCCAGTACTTCCATAAAATTACTTTGTTTTACATCGGTATTCTTGTATAGTTCCTTTTCAATAAAAGCCAAGGCGAATAAGGCTTCCCGCATTGCAAAGGTTAAGCCCGGTCCTACTTTCAGGATGCCTACTCCATCTTCTATAAGCTCTCTAAGTTTAATTTTTGTTTGATAATCGGTAGAATGACCTTCAAATACCAAATTGGGGTAGGCGTCTATGGAAGCCATTAAGTCTTTTGCTTTTTCACGATCGTATTCTGTACAGCCGGCATCTTTTTCTTCTACTCCCGGTTGAACGACAACGGCGATTACTTCTTTCCATGCTTCCTGTAAATTTTCCTTGTTAAAGGCGGTTTCAAAAGCTTTTACGGTGGCTTTAAAATCTTCCACTTTAGTTACTTGAACCCCGCTATCGACAACATCCTGAGAACCTCCCGGAATAGGAACTTCGCTTCCTACGATATATACGGGATGTAAAGCGTTAGGATTTTCTTTTTTATATTCGATAAAGGCTTCTTCGGCGACTTTGGCAAGAATTGCCCCTCTTTTGGCAATGGTTTCATCGCTTAATCTGACAGCGGGATCATCGCCGGCCAGCTTCATGCTGGTATCGATATGGATTTTACTGAAACCGGCTAAAACATACTGTCTGATCAATTCTTTGGCTTCTTCCATGGCCTTATCTTCGTCATATATGGTAAAGGTTAACGGACCTAAATGGTCGCCTCCTAAAATAATACGTTCTTCATTTAAACCGACATCAACAGCCAATTCCTTGACAAATTTTACAAAATCCTTCGGTTTCATGCCGGTATAACCGCCATATTGATCAACCTGATTAGCCGTAGCTTCAATTAATAATATTGAATCGGTTTCCAACGCTCTTTGCATACACGCTTCCAAAACATAGGGATTAGCTGTACATGCGGAATAAATTCCTACCGGAATATGTTGTTTTTGTAACTTGATTATATTTTTTAAAGGATGAATGTTCATGTTATTACCTCCGTATTAAT
>JBHAFN010000083.1:0-5400 GCA_041856105.1 Bacillota bacterium | reverse complement strand
ATATGGATTGGCTTTATATTGAAATAAATGCCGGTGATTTGTTAACCGAACTGGAAGCCGGAGTTTCCAATATTACCACCGCTTGCAAAGCAATGCTTGATTGCATGTTGGAAGGGGACGTATTCATTGTCGAACCTAAGACCAAAACAAGAGTATCAAGCAAGCTTACCGTAAGATATTATTGCGATAACTTAAGCGAATCAAGAAAAAAATATGAATTCTAGGGGATATTGATTAAACTCAATATCTTTTTATTTTAAAAGAAAACCGAATATTAAAGAAACACTTACCGTATAGATTGTTTCTACTAACGAGCTGATACTGCCAAATATCATACTTAGGAAAAAACAAAACGAAAACATCAGGATATATAAAGTAGCCAAATGATTTAAAAAGGGATATTTTTGCAGTTTTAAGAAATTATATATGGTAAATAAGAGATAATTTAAATAAATGATGGATAAATATGCCAACAATACATGTAATAAAGAAACTATGCTGGTATGATTTTCATACGGAATAAATGCGGTAATTGTTAATAATGTCAATAATATACCTAATTGTAGTATATTCGGTTTATACAATTGATATTTTTCTTTAATTAAATACATGCTTAAAATACAAAAAACAATTATTAAAAAAGCCCAGAAACGAAAAAACATCCCGGTACTTACATTCCCGGATAAATAGGTAAAGTTATGTAAAACCCAATCTGCCTTATTAGCCAAACCGACAGTTAAAAACGGAATAAAAGTAAGGCAAATTAAAGAAGTTATTTTTTGTAAGGTGATTTTATGCATAATAGGATTATAGCATTTTTCATGTTAATATTGTAATACAAGGAGAGTAATTATGATGAAAGTTGGTTATCAAGGCGCAAACGGTACTTTCAGTGAGATAGCTGTTAATAAATATTTTGAAGGAAAAGAGTTTGTTTCCGTTAATTATAAAAATTTCATTACCATTATGCAGGACGTTGAATCCAAAGCGATAGACTACGCCTTAATTCCGGTAGAAAATACGACCACCGGCATAATCGCCAGAACATACGATTTGTTAAAAGATTATAATGTTTATGTGGTAGGGGAAATTAATGTTCCGATTGAAGAACAGCTTATCGGCATCAAAGGGAGTAAGCTGGAAGATTTAAAGGAAGTATACAGTCATCCGGAGGCGATTTCCCAATGCAACAATTTTTTTATGGACAATCCCCAAATAAAACCCATAGCTTATCAGGATACGGCGAAAAGCGCCGAATACATTCGTGAATGCAATGATGTTTCTAAAGGCGCTTTGGCAAGTTTTTTAGCCGCCAAATATTATGATTTGGAAATAATTAAAGAAAACGTTCAGGATAATAAAAATAATCTTACCAGATTTTTCTGTATTTCCAATAAATGTAATTATGTCAAAACCGCCGATAAAATAAGTACGATGTTTATATTAAAACATGAAGCGGGTACTTTATATAAGGTTTTGGAAGTTTTCGCCAAAAATAATATAAACTTGTTAAAATTGGAATCCAGACCGATTCAAGGAACTATCTTTGAATATTGTTTTTATTTGGATTTTGAAGGTAATTTAAATGAATTGAGAGTAAAAAAAGCGATTGAAAATTTAGAAGGTAATTGTATTTCTTATAAAATTTTAGGCTGTTATAAAGGGGCAAAGTTATGAAATATACCATAAAACAAATGGCAACCCTTTTAGGCACTACTACTCATAAATTAAGATATTATCAAAAGATGGGCATTATTAAACCGGTAATTGAAGAAAGCACGGGTTACAGATTTTATTCCGTACTTGATACAAGAAGATTTAATTTGGCATGTTGTTATTGTAATTTGGGATTTAGTATTCAAGACAGCCTGCAATTATTATCTTATGAACCCGTAAATGCCGTTATTGAAGAACTTGATAATCAAAAAGAAAGAATAAAAAAAGAAATAACTTTTAAAAAACTTTGTTTATGTAAAATAGATGATCTTAAATTTCATCTGGATAATTTGCAAAACACTTTTAATAATGTTGTTGAAACGGAAATGGCTGAAATGATCAGAATAGAATTTTCCGCAGAAGAAATAATTAACAAAGACTTGGAAATATTAAGTTTAAGAGATGAATTGCTGAAATATTCGCCGTTAATAGAATGGACAAGTCGGATAAAAAACAGTTCCGTCATTAATAAAAACAACCCCATGCAATATTATTACGGAATTAATATGAAAACCGAATATGCCGAAAAATTAGGCATTGATATAAGTAAATACACAATAATTCCCAAGGGAACATATTTATATACGACTTTTTTAAAGAAGGATCGTAGTCCCTTTGATTATGACACCTTGGCTATTCTTCAAAATTATCTACATGAAAACAATTTAAACGTTACCGCTGACGGATACAGCAGCTGTTTTCATTCAACAATAAACAAAGACGATTACAATAACTATCATTATATAATTGTAAAAAAATAATTGTTAAATTATTCACTTAACTATTGACCTTAGCGTAACACTAATGTTTATGATGGTTACAGGAGGGAAAAAATGAGTATATTCAAGAAATTAATAAAGGTTTTTGTTGTCGGCATGTTAACATTGTCAATTGTTGCCTGCTCAACATCTACTACTACAACAACATCAAGTATTAAAGACGGTACTTATACTTCCACTACCGCCGGTCATAACGGTGATTTGACCGTAGAAGTGGTTGTCAAAGACCAAAAAATTGAAAGTGTGGTTGTCAAAGACCATATGGAAACACCGGTAGTAAGCGATCTTGCGATTAGTGAAATTCCTCAAAACATCGTTAAAACGCAAAGTTTAAATGTGGACACTATAAGCGGAGCAACGGTTTCCAGCAAGGCGATTTTAACGGCTGCAGAAGACTGTTTGAAACAAGCGGGTTTTGACGTTGAAGCCCTTAAAACAGCAAGCGTAGAGGTTGAAAAAGCTGAAGATGTTACCTTAAATGCCGATGTGATTATCATCGGGGCAGGTGGAGCCGGACTTGCGGCTGCCGTAACTGCCAATCAAGAAGGAGCATCGGTCATCGTTATTGAAAAAATGCCTAAAATAGGCGGTAATACCATTCTTTCGGGCGGAGCTTTAAATGCCGTGGACGAAGGCAGTGAAACGGCGATTGCCAATAAAGACTCGGTAGAATTACACTATACGCAAACCTATGAAGGCGGCGATAAGAAGGGTAATCCTGATTTGGTGAGAACTTTGGTTGAAAATGCTTGGGATGGAGTTGAGTGGCTTCAGGAACTGGGGATGGAATTTCAACCGGGCACATTTACGGTTTTAGGCGGATTATGGCCAAGAGCGCATAAACCGGTTGATCCTGTGGGAACCGGATTCTTCAAGACTTATCAAAATTATGTTGATACCCATGATAATATTGAAATATTATTGAATACCAAAGCCGAAGAATTGATTTTTGAAGACGGTGAAGTTAAAGGGGTTATCGCAACCGGTGAAACCGGAAATACGGTTACTTTAACGGCTAATAATGCGGTAATTATTGCGACCGGCGGATTCGGGCAAAATGTTGAAATGCGTCAAAAATACAATACGTTATGGAAAGATTTAGGCGATAACGTTAAATCCACCAATCATCCCGGAGCTACCGGGGATGGAATTGTTCTGGCTGAAGCCGTAGGGGCAGAACTGGTAGGAATGGAATACATTCAATTACTGCCTATGGGCGATCCGAATACCGGAAGTTTAAGCGGAAACATTGAAAAAGGTGTGGAAAACAGAATTTTCGTCAATAAAGAAGGTAATCGATTTGTGGACGAAGGCGCAAGACGTGATGTAATGACCAGCGCCTTAATGGAACAAACCGATTCGCAAATGTGGGTTATTTTGGACAGCCATGATTATCCTACCGGAGATGAAATTAACAATTTCAACGAATCGTTAAATCAGTTGATTGCCGAAGGCAGAGCTTATAAAGGAGAAACTTTGGAAGAATTGGCTAAAGCAATCAATGTCGATCCTACCAATCTTGTTAATGCCGTAGAAGAATTCAATAAAGCGGTAAATAAAGAAATCAGCGATCCATTTGGCAGAACATTATTTAAAGATCCGATTAATCAGGGTCCTTATTATGCGGCATTAAGAATTCCTACCGTACATCATACTATGGGAGGTATTATGATTAATACTGATGCTCAGGTAATAAATACTGACGGAGAAGTAATTAAAGGATTATATGCGGCAGGAGAAGTTACCGGCGGAATCCACGGTGCAAATCGTCTTGGCGGTAATGCCTTAACCGATATTCTGGTATTTGGAAGAATTGCCGGCAAAAACGCAGCAGCCGACAAATAATTAAGGGTAAATACCTGTTCCGGCTTTAAGCTTAATGGTTTAAAGTCGGTTTTTATTTTATAATATAGACGGAAAGGGTGGAATTTATGAAGAAATATTGTGTTATTGATGTTGGCGGTACATTTATAAAATACGGAATTATCGATGATAACGGCAAGATAATCAAAAAAGATAAAATTCCGTCTTTAAACAAAGACTTGGATACATTCTTAAATATGTTGTATGGAATAATTGATGCCTGCAGCGAGATTGACGGGATTGCCTTAAGTATGCCGGGAAGAATTAATTTTGATGAAGGAATAGCGCTTACCGGCGGAGCTTATCAATTTATCAAAGATTTTAAAATAGCTGAAATTATGCAAAAAAAATATAATTTAAATGTTTCCGTAGCTAATGATGCCCATTGTGCCGCCATGGCTGAATTAAAAAACGGTTCACTGAAAGATTGCGAAAGCGGAATTTGTATTGTTTTCGGTACCGGTCTTGGCGGAGCAATCATCATTAATAATAATGTTTATGAAGGTTATAACTTTTGTGCCGGCGAGTTAAGCGCTATTTTTACCGATTTAAACGAACAGGTTTTTGAAGGGGTTGCGGCATATAAGGTCAGCAGCAGATCCATTACTGCCGAATATGAAAAGTTATCCGGAAACGATATTACCGGAGAAAAGTTTTTCAGTTTGGTAGAGAATGATGATCCTTTGGCAAAAATTGTTTATGAAAGATTTTTATACCTTGTTTCTTCCTTAATCTTTAATCTGCAAACCACCTTGGATGTAAACAAAATCGCTTTAGGCGGCGGAATAAGCAGTGTGAGTTTTTTGGTGAACGATATCAGAGAAAGAGTAAATAATTTGTTTGATAAATTTAATTTTTTCCCTGCCCAAAAACCGCAAATTGTTAAATGCACCTTTGAAAACGACGCCAATCTGTTAGGGGCATATCACTATCATTTGAAAAAATTTTCAGAAAATTAAATAAGATTTTCTTTACATCATCACTGAAATAGGCTAGTATTATTTATGAGGAAAAAAGATGAATATAGTTATTGTTAAATCTT
>JBHAFN010000082.1:0-2573 GCA_041856105.1 Bacillota bacterium | reverse complement strand
TTACCAGTACAAATAATAATACCACTCCTAACAATCCGGGAAATATGGATTCAATAACATCTTGTATTACAACTGAAGCTGAACCGATTGTTACCGTTAAGTTTAAAGGTACACTAACCATTTGAGCAGTCATTGCGCCTAACATCGTCAATCCCAAAACGGATGCCGATTTGGTTAACGCTTCCATTAATCCCGAATTAAATACCATATCAATAAAGGAAGTTCCAAATTCATAACCCCAATATATGAAGAAATATTTTACGACAGACTGACTTACTCCATAGATTAAGATAAATAAAATTGTTCCCAAAAAGTTTCCGCTCGCACATAAACCGATGGCTATTCCTGCCGCAATAATTCTTAAACAGTTAAAGAACAAGGAATCAAACATTCCGGCAGTCGGTCCCATTAAAGCGGCTTTAATACTTTCTATAGTTTTGCCGTCAATAGACTCATTTTCTTTATGTTCCTTTTCCATTGCATAGGTTAAGCCTGCAATGAAAGAAAACGGAACCGCATGAGTATTAAAGAAGTTTTGATGTCTGACATAAGCCAACCGTTTCCCGTTTGGATCATCCTTATAAATCTCTTCGATTGCCGGAGCTAAGGTTGCTGTAAACCCGTTGGCTTCCATTTTCACCATATTAAAAGTAAGGAATACCAGATGCGATCTTATAAACATATTATTTAAGATTTTTTTCTCTTCACTTGATATTATTTTCTTTCCCATCAGAAGAAGTCCTCCTCATTATCAATTAACGTATTTTTATCAAGAAGCGATTTCTTTAAATCAATAGTTCTTTTTTCACTGTAAAATAATGTGATTGCAATAACCGTACCGATTATAGCAATAGGAAGCGAACCCAAATTCAGATAGGCTACCAATACATAACCCAAGAAAAAATATCCTCCAACCTCTTTATTCCAAATCATGGAAGTTAAGATGGCAAACCCTACCGCAAGCATCATTCTTGATGCCGCAGACAAGCCCGTCATAACCCATGCCGGAAGAGATAATAAAAATGCATTTAATCCGTCAACACCATATGCAATTGCAAAGAACAGTATTACCGTATTAACCAACGGCATTAAAGCGGTAACAGAAACAATTTGAGTCAAAAATTTATTTGGAGTTCCTTCCGCAGCCAATTTTTCCCAATATGGAGAAAGAGATGCCCAAAGAGGGGTTAACATACTGGAAAGAGAAGCCATTACCGTACCGATAGGCATGGCAATGGCAAGACCCGCTTCGGCGGAAGAACCGGTAAGAATAGTATACGAAACGGATATTACCGTTGCAGTGGTTGCATCAGCCGGAATAGAGCCGCCGATTGCCGAAATCCCCATAAATATTGATTCCAATGCCGCCCCCATAATTACACCCGTGTTAAAATCACCTAAAACCAGTCCTACAATCGGCGCAACAACAATCGGTCTGTTTAAACATTGCCAACTAAAAATAAACGGATCAAGAAAACTGATTATGTAATACACGATACACATTTTTAATGCAGCTTCAGCCATTAATCACACCTCCTTATTTAATTAATTGCGATAGCTTTTCCGGAGAATCATCCGGTATAGTCTGATAGTTTGTTTCAATACCTAATTCTAAAATCTTTTTAAATTTTTCAATCTCATCATCATATGCATATAAGTTATTTGCATATCTTTTTCTTTGCTTATCATCAACTTTTGAAGCAATTCTTCCGAAATTCCCGATATTAATCAAAGGAATTCCATTGACGTTTTTAACCATTTTTAACAGATCGTCCGGATTAGAAACAATTATCAAAATATCATGTTCGGCGGCTTTGGGATTTTTTAAAAGCTCAATCGAATCATCGATACTTTTTATTGCGACTTTTGCCGTAGGTGGAGCAGCCATCATTAATGACTTTTGAATAACGGGATTTGATGCCGCCGAATCATCCGCAACAATTATCCGATCTACTCCAATATGCCTTGACCATTTGATTGCAACCTGTCCGTGAATTAATCTTTCATCCAATCGGATCATTTTTATCATATATACCCTCACTTTCTAGAAAAATTCGTCATTTGTGATTTCAACATTATCTAAATCAACTATTTTAATCATCTCCTTGGCTTCCTCAACAATCCTTGTCAATTCATCTTTTTCTATAAACTCTTTAAGAGAAAGCTCTATTATTAAAGATAAATTATATCCTGCCACTAAGAAGGTATTATCTCTGCTCAGATAAGTACTCATAATTTGATTTACACTTCCTCCATATAAATCGGATAACAATATTATTTGATCATCATCATTTATACCTTCAAAAAATGCGTCCAATTCGTCTTTTAAATTGCGACCGTCTATATAAGCATCAAAAAAATATAGTTTATCATTTTCACCGATTAATATATTTAAAGTGCTTTTTATTCCGGAAGCCATTTTACCGTGTGATGAAATAAATATTTTCAACATGAAACCACCTCCCCTTCTTCTTATCCATATTAAAAAGCATTAACCGAATAATGTTAACGCTTACAATTTATTCAAAATAAGTGAGAACCCTAAAATTTCACTTATTAAAGTGAAATTTAAT